>JBLIRS010000023.1:0-17469 GCA_049472415.1 bacterium
CTCCTGCAATGGCCAACACAAAACCCCAATCCATACGCTTGCCTCCTTTTCGATCAGAATTAATTTATAAAGTTTACACGGAGAATTTAATATATCAATAAATAGATTGCCCTACTTTATTCAATGGAAGTATATCTGTTCTGCCGCTCAAATGGTATGAATGGCTTTCCTCCTCCTTCAAAAAATTTTGTGAAGAATTCTACAAACTGAAGCCTGCTCGTATGAACAAAGGCACCGAGTGAATTTATGATCAGATTGAACAAATGACCTACTATGAGTATACCGAGCATAAACAGAATGCCGATGTAGGGAATGCCCCTTGATAAAACCGCCATTTGATTGACTACAGTTGCTATTACTGCTGTTGCAAGTCCGAGTGCCAGAAGACGGCAGTATGACAACATGTCCGCATAATAACCGACAATTCCATAAAGGGCTATAAAACCGGTGCCGACTCGTTTAAAGATATTGTTTTCATTTTTGCCCTCACATAGACATATGACCAGGGCGCTTGTTATAGACAACCATTTGAATATACCTGCCAGGTGAACATTTTTATTTTTAATTACAACAAACAAAATCAGACTGGTTAAAAGACCCACCCATGGAATACGTACCAGAAAGGCTGTATAGTAATCATTTGCCATAATATCTTTATACGTGTGAACAAGTATTCCAGTAACAACCTGAATATATCCAAGGCTCAGAGAGAGGATAAGGAATTTTAAGGGGTCCTTGATCGGATCGATAATTGCCAGGGATACGTTTATTTTCCTGAGAAATCCGAGCCAGACGGGGAGATAATTGACAATATCCCCGAACCAACTGCCGGCCAGCGCGCCGCATATGATAGTTGAAATACCGCAAAGTAAAAAAAGCTGTAAAAGGGCCTTCCCGCTTCCTTTAATATTGAGACGTCTGAGACACCAGAAACACAGCAGGGCGATTATAAGACCGTAACCCAGGTCCGTCAGGCATAATCCGAAGAAAAGAAAAAAGAAAGGGGCCAGGATAGGGGTAGGGTCCAGTTCCCGATAGTGAGGCAGATCATAGAGCTTTGTTACCAGAATAAATGGAGATACGAAAAGATTGTTTGCAAGGGCAACAGGGGGGACCTCATCCTTCCGGGGCTCAAAGATTTCCATATCAAGTTTTCCCTGTAAATGCTCAATCCCTTTGTTAAGCTTGTTAAGATCCTTTTCTTTGACCCAGCCGGTGATTATAACGGTCTGATTGGTAAAACCAAAACGGCTTTGAACCTCCTGTTTCGATCCCTGATTTTTATAATAGTCAAAAAGTATCTTTAATTTATTTACATCCTGCAGCAGGTTTTCACCTTTTTTAAATATTACAGCCTTCTCTTTTTTTATTTCTTCTATCCTGTCTTTAAATTTCAGGATCAATTGGGCCGGCGTTTCTTCAGACGAGGGTAATGAGGCCGATTGGGCTCCACAGTTGTTTATTTGTTCTTCAACCTGGGCCCTTTCGGATTTAAAGGCAGTAACAAGAAAGGACTTATATAATTCCATATCCTGTATTTCATTGATTGCAAAAGCGCTACAAGAAGACTCCAAGCCTTTTTTTAATAAATTTAATTTATCCAGGGAAAGTAAAATAGTATAAAAGTCTGTAAATTTAGTGCCTTCTTTTATAGTCTTCAAAGATATGTCCATCTCCTCCCAGTTGACGAGCTCTTTTAAATTGCCATTTAATTCTTGCTCCTCTGTATTCAAAGCCTGGGCTGTCTTGTCCATTTCCTGACAAGTCTTGATAATCCCTTTCAGATCAAAATCAGTCAGGAGAGAATTGATCTCTTTTCCGGATGCCCTGATAGGTTCTTCAGTCAATGAAGACAGAAATCCCTTCTTAGATGTGTCGAACCTTGCAAGATAACTCAGGACATATTCGATCTGGCCTGTTCGCCCTGTGTGTTCAGGCTCCGAGGCTAATTCGGCAGGTATAACATCGGATAAGTCATCGGGTATAACATTGCTGACACTGCTTATATGAACGATACCATAATGCTGTAATATTTCAAGTAGTTCGTCCTTGATCTGCCTGAGTGCCACGAACTCTATTTTTTTAAGTTTTTCAACCGACATTCAATCCCACTATCCTATCCTGGATTAACTTGGTAGCCTGTTCCCGGTTTCTTTCCGATTCCGATTGCATCTCTTTTATTTTTTGCTCAGTTTCAAGCTCGATTTGGTCGACTTTTTTCTGTGTTTCTTTTTCTGCCTGCAACAAGAGTTCTTCTGCTTTTTTTCGTGCCGAAGAAATTTCTGTCTGCATTCTTTGCTGTGATTCCTGACGAGCTTTCTCTATTAATTTTTCCGCTTTAATCCTTGCCTTCTCGATTTCCTGATCAAAAGATCCCTCTGCTTCGATTATCTTTTTAATCTTTTTTTCAATCCCCATGCAGTAGTCCTTTTTATTTAAAAAACAACCAATAAGCACAAATATCAAAAATTATACAATGTTAGGAATGTAAAATTATATTTGAAACCTGAAATTATGTCAATTAATTTTTTAACTGATATTTAATAAATAAAAGGACCTTTTTTTATTTTAGGCAGTTAACTCGACTTCGACTCCAGAGATATTGACATATTTGTCTCGCCTGCCTTTATAAGGGCGAACTTGGTGCCTAATGGACCGATAATCTCATTTACTGCAACCGCCGCCAATACAAGAGCTGTTATAAGCTTTGCGATATCCGGAAATTCAGTCTGAACTGCCAAAACAAGGGCTATAGCAACACCTGCCTGAGGAAGCATTCCAAAGCCCAGATATTTTTTAATGACATCCGGCGCTTTTACTATTATCCCTCCAATATAGACACCTGAGACCTTGCCTATCCCCCTTGCAATGATAAATACGATGGCAGGCAACCAATTCTGGAGAAGAATTTTTATATTTAAATCGGCCCCGGCTATGGTAAAAAAACAGACAAAGATCGGCAATTCAATATCAACAAGGTAATTAAAAATTCTGGGATTAGTAGAAAAATTAACCAGAACAAAGCCAAACATCATATTCATAAGTAATGCCGACATATGGAAATGCTCGGCAATCTCACCGAATAAAAAAGCGAATCCAACTATGAGAATAACTAAATCATGACGGTCTCTGATCCATTTCATAAGGAAGATAGTTATAATCCCTATAATGGTCCCAAACAGGAGGGACCCCGTGATATGCCAGGCAGGGAAGAAAAAATGTCTGGCAGAAAAATTGCCCGAACCCATCATTAACTTTGCAGCAGCTATCACAATGGAAAACAGTATTACACATACTGCATCATCCAATGCCACTATCGCCATCAATGTATCGGTTAAGGGACCCCGCGCTTTGTATTCATGTATTACTGCTACTGTGGCGGCAGGAGCGGTCGCGGAACTTATTGCGCCCAGTATTATTGCTATGGACCAGGGGATACGGAGAAGCCCCCCTGTTATAATGCTTACAAAAAAAAATGCGCCCAATACCTGAATAAATGTTATTGTTACTACCATTTTGCCTAATTTTTTTAGTTTGTCGATACGAAGATCGCCTCCAATAATCAGCGCAACCAGGCTTAGGCCAAGCACCTCTATAAATCTCAGATCCTTTAGCATATGGTATTGAATAATATTCAAGGCCGACACTCCAAGCAATATTCCCACGAGGACATATCCGGTGACGGAAGGTAATTTCAACAACTGGATAATTTTGCCCCCTGCGAATCCGAGTAAGAGAAGAAGACCGATTATTATAATTTGATTTGAAAGGAGATCCGGTCTGTTGTTGTGAGGTGTATTAGCTAATGCGGGGAGACAAAATGAGATTATTGCGGTAAAGATCAAAATGACTGTTAACCAGAATGTATATTTATTTTTTCTCATTAACAGTCCGAAGAATCTGATATGTGTTTTCCCTTAGCATTTTAACTCAGCTTTCAAACAAAATTTTTGTGTGAATAAATATTTATACATCAGAAGGATTTATTCTAGTCAAATAAACCACTTTTATCAAGAGAAATTTATCCTTTACATTGGAAAGGAATTATGTTATCAAATTATATCGTTAATTTTTACTAATATTTTGTTTGTTTGAAGGTGGATTTAATATTATGATACGTCAAGACAATCAGATTATCACAAATGAAAAACAGAATCCCTATAAAGATTTGCTTACTCAATCCCAATGGGAAGCGGTTTCTCATATTGAAGGTCCCCTCCTTATCCTGGCTTGCGCCGGATCGGGAAAAACAAGGGTGATCACTTACCGCATATGCTTTTTGATTCAGGAATGTGGTATTTCTCCGTCTCAGATTCTGGCTGTTACTTTTACGAATAAAGCGGCGTCAGAGATGAAAAACCGTGTTAAGGATCTCATAGGGGATAGTGTGAACAGGATGTGGATCAGTACATTTCATTCTTCCTGTGTTCGAATATTAAGACATGAAATCCATCATCTGGAACTGCCAAACAGTTTTGTAATCTTTGATGAGGATGATCAGCTAAGACTTATTAAAAAATGCATTAAAGAAATCAATATAGATGAGAAGATTCTGAATCCACACACAGTTCTTTCAGCTATCAGCAGGGCCAAGAATAATCTTGTATCAGTCTCCGATTATAGAGAAAAGGCCGGAAATGATTTTGAGCACAGGGTATCCGAATTATATACATTATATGAAAATTCTCTTAGAAAGAATAATGCGCTTGACTTTGATGATTTGTTATTTATGACAGTCCGGGTCTTTCAAAAAAAATCCGATGTCTTAAAAAAATATCAGGAGCGATGGTCTTATATTCTTGTGGACGAATATCAGGATACAAATCTGGCACAATCCGCCATCCTGGATTTGCTCGCCGCCAAACATCAGAATCTCTGTGTCGTAGGGGATGATGATCAATCCATATATCGTTGGCGAGGGGCAGAGGTAAGAAACATACTGCATTTTGAAAAACGGTATCACAATGTCCGTATAATATACCTTGAGCAAAATTACAGATCCACAAAAAATATATTGAAAGTGGCGGAATCTGTGATCATGAAAAATTTGAATCGAAAGGGTAAAAGGTTATGGACGGAAAATGAATCCGGCGAGCCTGTTTCATTATATAAGGCCAAAGATGAACGTGATGAGGCTTTATATGTATGCGATACCATACAAATTCTTCGGAAGGAAAGTTTTAAGGATCTCGGAAATTTTTGTATTCTTTACAGGGTAAACGCCCAGTCACGTATACTGGAAGAGGCCTTGAGACAGCAGGGAATTCCTTATCGCATTGTGGGCGGTATAAGATTTTATGATCGCAAGGAAATTAAGGACTGCCTTGCCTATCTTAAACTAATCAACAATCCCGAGGATGACATAAGCCTCACGAGAATCATAAATACCCCCCCGAGGGGGATAGGGAAGGTAACCATTGATAAACTCGTAAGCCTTGCCAATGAAATGAACCTTTCGATTTTTGAGACAATTGGATGGGCTATAGATGAGGAAATATTCCCCGGCAATATTCTTAACAAGCTTGAAACATTTTATTTTTTGATTACGGATGTGAAAAAAATGGCTTCCGAATCCTCCCTAACAAATGTACTTACATTTTTATTGGACGAGACAAAATATATTTTCAATCTTGAAAAGGAGCACAATGAAGAGGCAAAGGTCCGGGGGGAAAATGTAAAGGAGCTTATATCCGCTACCCGGGAATTCGAATCGCAAAATGGTGAAAACAGCCTCTCTGCATTCCTTGATCATGTGGCACTTCTGTCAGATATAGACACCTATGAAGAAAATGCCTCTGCGATAACATTGATGACTCTGCATAGTGCAAAAGGTTTGGAATTCCCGGTTGTTTTTATTACAGGAATGGAACAAGGGATATTTCCTCATTCGAGGTCCTTAAAAAGTGAAGCGGAATTGGAGGAAGAACGCAGACTATGTTACGTGGGCATGACGCGTGCCCAAAAAAGGCTATTTCTGTCCAATGCATATGAGAGGAGTATCTTTGGATATACGCAACGTAATTCACCTTCAATATTTTTAAATGACCTGCCTATGGAATATATCCATTTAGGGAAGATAAAATTACAGAGCACCTCATCCGTTAATGATCGTCTCACACTTTTAGGTCAGCAATCTGCTTTGAAATCCAGAACAAATGAGGCGAAAATATCCAGATTGCAGGTACCAGGCACTGATCCCTCCGGCACTTTCGAAATAGGCGCAAAGGTGCTTCACCCCCAGTGGGGTATAGGAAAGATATTGCAAATAGAAGGCCAGGATGCTAAGATGAAATTATTGATAGATTTCAGAGGACATAAGAAAAAACTCATGGCCCAATATGCCAAGCTGCAAATTCTGTAATATTTATTTATTTAAAACTTTTACCAAATTTTTTAGTCAACGCACAATACAATGAAGATAACAAAAGAGCAAGTAGAATACGTTGCCAATCTCGCAAAACTTGATATCAGTGCAGAGGAAAAAGAGATCTTTACTAAGCAATTGGATAGTATTTTGTCTTATATGGATAAACTCAATCAATTAGATACCAGGGACATAGATCCTACATCACATGTCCTTCCCATCAAGAATATATTCCGTGAAGACGAGGTAAAATCATCCTTGCCTTTGGAAAAAGCGCTTGCCAATGCCCCGGACCGAAAAGACGGTTTTTTCAGGGTGCCCAGAGTGATCGAAGAAAACTGATACTTAAATTTTTATCAATTACAACGAGAAGGAGATTTTGGGGAGGTACAGAGATGGAGTCGGAAAACAAAGAATGTATAAAAAATGAAACCAAAAGGTTAAAGGAAAAACTGTTCAGCAGGAAAAAAATAGTATGGGATGAAATAGATAAAGATGAAAAAGAAAGGATCATGTCCTTTGCCGAGGGATACAAGTCCTTTTTGGACAATGGAAAGACAGAGAGAGAAGTTGCTCTGGAAATAATAAAATTTGCCAGGGGAAAGGGATTTAAAGAAATCAATGATAATCCCTCCGGAAATAAAATATTCTATTTACATCGTAACAAGTGTGTTGCCATGGCAGTTTTTGGGAGAAAATTCATTGAGGAAGGGCTTCGAATTGTTGTTTCGCATATAGACTCTCCGCGATTGGACCTTAAGCAAAATCCCGTTTACGAAGATGTCAATCTCGGTCTCCTTAAAACCCATTACTACGGTGGTATAAAGAAGTATCACTGGGTCAACCGGCCACTTGCATTACACGGCAAGATCATAAAAAGAGACGGCTCGGAAATAGAGTTGAGACTTGGTGAAGATAGTGCTGATCCAGTTTTTATCGTATCCGATCTGCTGATTCATCTCTGGAGAAAGACACAAGCTACTAAAAAGGCCGAAGAAGCGGTTGAAGGTGAAAATCTTAATATCATCGCGTCATCCATACCTTATGCCAGGGATAAGGATTTTGATCAACGCTTTAAATTGGCCCTTCTAGAACTTTTATTTCAAAAATATGAAATAACCGAAGATGATTTTATGAGTGCGGAGCTGGAGGCAGTGCCCGCAGAGAAGGCCCGTGATCTGGGCTGGGACCGCAGTCTGATCTGTGCTTATGGTCATGATGACAGGGCTTGTGCATATCCCGCTCTGCGTGCCATCGGGGATTTAGAAGAAACTGAGAACACTACTCTTTGCCTGTTCATGGACAAGGAGGAAATCGGCAGTGAAGGAAATACCGGTACGGATTCCCGATTTGTTGAATATATAGTGGGTGAATTACTACGTCTAAAAGGGATTCAAAACGAAAGCTCACTTCGGCTCACCCTGGCGCGATCGGAATGTATATCCGCTGATGTCAATTCAGCCATTGAACCTGACTGGCAAAACCTTTTCGACAAGAGAAATGCAGCCAAGATCGGAGGTGGGATTTGTCTCACAAAATATGGCGGTTCCGGTGGAAAATCCGGCTCAAATGATGCCAATGCCGAATTTGTTGCAAAAATTCGCAGGATATTAGATGAGAAAAATGTCACATGGCAAACAGGTGAAATCGGCAAGGTGGATGAAGGGGGAGGAGGAACCGTGGCAAAATATATGGCATGGTCCGGTCTGGATGTTATGGATGCGGGCGTACCGGTATTAGGGATGCATTCCCCCTGCGAGATAATAAGCAAGGCTGATCTTTATATGACATATAAGGCCTATAAGTCATTTTTGGAGAGCTTTTAGGGATACTTTTATTGCCTGAATAAATTTCGGCCCGGATAAATTTTCTGTTACAGGCCATATTAATATTTACGGCTACGGCTGCCTTTGATATTCTGAAACAGGAATGGGTTCAATATTATAGTTTGGTTTCCATCTGGGGGATTGGCTGTAAAAGGCATTCGCGTTATCATGAAAAAGAAGCCGCAGGTCTTCCTCCTTATGGCCGTCATTGCGCATATATTCTATGGTCTTGGGTAAAGAAAGTGGATCTGAGACACCCCAGTCCGCGCTGCCGTCTATAATCATTCGCTCTGCCCCGTATTCCCTTATCATATGGGATACACGCTCAGGGTTGAGCTTGGAATAGGGATAGACCGTGAGACCTGTAAAACATTCAGTTTGCCGGGTGATCAGCAATGTATCTTCCGTATTATGGTCGATTTCTATGCGGTTTTGAGTAACGCCCTCCCCTTTGATAATTTCCAGTATGATTCTGGCACCCTTTGGCTTATTAAAATGCGGCAGATGAACAAGCACAGGCATCTTTCTCTCCTCGGCCATCAAAAGCTGACGGCGGAAGGCGTAGATCTCGTTTTCCGTTATATTATTAAGTCCTATTTCCCCAATCCCTATACATCGTGGGTGATCCAGATATTCATCCATACCCGATAAAACCTCGTCCACAAGTGCCCTGTTTTCCGCTTCTTTGGGATTGACCGATATACATGAATAGTGGTCGATACCGTAACGGGCAGCCCTCACTGTCTCGAATTCCAATATGAGTCGGAAGTAATCGAAAAAGGTGCCTGCGTAACGGCGATCAGATCCCAGCCAGAAGGAAGGCTCGACAGCCACGCGAATGCCGGCCCTGTACATAGCCTGATAGTCATCTGTTGTTCGGGAATACATATGAATATGAGGTTCAATTATATTCATAGGCACTCACCTCTTAATATCCTGATAAGGCAATTTCCATGGCCAAGCCCGAATAAGCGGTAACCAGGACAGAATCGTTTTCCCACCATCGGCCGTTTTCGTTGACCCAGCTACCGTCGCCTTTCTGAAGCTCAACAAGCTTTGCCAGAAGCTCTTTTCTCCATTCTACACTATCTGTGCGACCCTTTACTGGGATCTTTTCTTCACCATATACTGAGAGCGCCTTTGCCATGGTGTGATAGTTGTAATATAAACCCTGCATCCCAAGGCCGGGGTTTTCCTCCATTGTATAATGTTTTGTTATCCATTCATAGGCTGCCTGTACCCTGGGATCATCTCTTTCTAACTGAGCGTAAATAAAGCTCAAAAGACCTGCATAGGTCATACTGCCATAGGATCTGAGGGCCTTTGTCCCGTCAGGCAGGGTCATTTCACCTGCTTTGCTGTTGCCAGGGAAATAGACAAATCCACCGTAATTGTCAGGATCATCGCTTGCCCAGGATTGATCATTGTATTTGGGATTGTTCTGGCACCGTTCCACAAACCTCAAGGCAGCCTCCCAATCCAGATCTTTTGATTGAGATTTGCCTATCTCCAGTGATCCTTTTTGAGCATCTTTATCCATTTTTCTGCTTACAGCAAGTGCTTCCAGGGCAATATACATATTGGACATGTCGGAATGATCCTTTGTACCGTATCCGATACCCCCATCATGTGGATCGTCCGCGGAACCCTTTTCGCCTTCGTCTTTCTGCAAAGAGATAATATAATTCCTTGCCTTTTGAATGACCGGCATGTATGCTGGATCTCCTGTCGCCACAAGTGTAGTCAGGCAAATGGATGTGTTGTAATTGGGAAGGCCCTTTTCCGGAGTATATATTCCGCCGTCGGGTTGGGCCTTTCCAATGATAAAATCAAGGGCATTTTTAATAAAAGGCGGATATTGCGAATTGTTCTTTAGGGGAGAGGACGCATCCCGCAAAAAACAAAGTGATGTTAATGCGGTCAATGCGGGGAAATCCGGATTGGCCCAGGAACCATTTTGATTTTGTTTTTGTTTCAGCCAGTTGAGGGCAATATCAATAGAATGCTGGGCCTCTTTCCTCAGTGAGATATCCGGTTTTTTTTGCCTTATTACCTCCAAAGACGCTGTCCTTTTTTCCGTGATGTCTTTCTGTCCTGTCTTTGACCATGAATTCAAGGGGCTCATCATAAAAACAATTAAACAGGTTATTAACAAACAGCTTTGAATAATTAATCCCGGATAGGATTTAGAGTCTTTCAACATGTTCATGCCTCCCTATTTCACCTGGTCTTTGGGAATATAATTATCGACGGTTTTTTCGGAAAGAGTTTTTTTTGAGGCCCCTTTTTCTGCTGCCTTTATAATAAGCTGCACTTGTGTATCTTTGGGAGGAAGTAACTTGTCATTGCTGAAATATATTGTATCGTCAGCTCCGCTGGGTAACGGATTATTTATTATTGCAAATGGATCACGAAAAGTAGCGATTATGGATCCGTCAGTATCTGCCATATATTGACCGTCAACAATTTGCGATCCGGTGAAAACCCAGTGAGTCCTTTGCATGGTTTTGTTGTTTTGTTTATCAAATACCAGTTCTTCCGCACGAACCCTTTTTTTGTTTTTATCCGGTAATTCCCATTCTGCAAATATGTCCAAAGAGTCTCCTTCAGGAATAGTGGGATCCCCCTGATATTTTAAGTTGTTATCGTTCTTAAAACCCAGCAGCAGGAGCGCTACCTGTATATCCGATGGCTTTGCATCCATTTTTAAGACACTTTCATGAAGCTTTCCCACCTCTTCATGGCAGGCAAGATATTCAACCAAACCGTTTTGCATATTAATACTTCCGGATATAAATATCTCTCTTTTGTTCTTATCCAGAATAACGTTCCCGATTTCATATTTGTCAGGTCCGATCTGTTGAATACTGGATTTCTTATCCAATGGGTCTTTGATGGATGGAGAATCCGCGTGTGTTATTGAGATAAGGATTGAACATAAACAAATAACAACAAAAAATGACATTTTGAAAAGGATCTTTTTCATGATTAACCATCCTCTTAAGCTATTGATAATATACTCATCTAACTTTTTTATAGATTAACTCGGATAATCGAAATTATCATTGTCTTACTTATTAGAATCGGCATAAGGTATAAGAAAGGATTATGAGTTTTTATAAACAACTCGTAAAAAGTCATTACAGATCGATCGAATTTTCATAAACAGACGATCTAATGTTTATATGATATGCAACGTTCGATAAAGGCAAAACATTCTAAAGGATGTGACGCAAAGCTACTGGCCTAAGTCTTTATTTTTGAAGGATATGGTCGCAGAGCTGCCGAGCGGATGCAGCCCCTTACGGAAGCTGTTTTCGCGAGGCAGAAATAGGAGGCTGCAATGATAGTTTTTAATTTGATGAAATCATTAAAGATTCATTCCAGGCTATTACCCTTTATCCTTATTTCTTCCTTTATCATTTTACCTTTGATTTTTACCCTTTCAGTAAAAAATGTTTATTCAATGGAAATAACCTTGGCCTGGGATGCGGTTGAGGATGAAAACCTTGCGGGCTATAGAATTTTCTATAGAGCTGAAGGAGAAATTTATAATTATAGTTCTCCAGACTGGGATGGGAGCGATACCAATTGTGTCATTACAGATCTGGATCCCGGCACAAAATATTATTTTGTCGCCAGGGCTTATGATTTAAATGATAACGAAAGTGAAGACTCAAATGAAGTATACTATTCACCTTCTGAAAACTTACAACCTTTTGCCAATGCAGGATCTGATCAGACAGTAAATGAAAATGTGACAATTGTCTTAAATGGAATAAATTCAGGTGATCCGGATGGCACCATTACAGATTATTCTTGGGAACAGATTTCCGGTCATCAGGTAGCCATTTCAGATTCATCAAACCCTGAGCCAACATTTATTTCACCATATGTTTCAATTAATGAAAATCTAATATTTAAATTAACCGTCACCGATAATGATGGATTACAGGCAACGGATTTTTGTGTTGTTACCGTTTTAGATTCGGAGCCGAATAATGAACCCGTAAAGCCTGTAATCAATTCACCCGTTAATGGGACAACTGAAACCGATCTGATGCCCAGGATAATCACAGATACTTATTCTGATCCCGAGTATGACTCACATAATCAAACTCATTGGCAGGTGAGCAATGATTCCGGTTTTTCATCTCTGTTACTTGATATTGACAGTAATGATCATTTAACGGAACTTACTGTTCCCCATCTAATATTAGATCCCGATGAAACATATTATGCACGGGTTCAGTTTTCGGACGGTTCAGTTATCTCTCCATGGTCGGACTGGTCGGATTCTGTTGTATTTACAACCAACTCTGAAGTAAACGATCTCAATGAGAACGGTATCCCGGATGAAAAGGAGATTTCCGATGGTGTCGATATGAATGGTGACGGGATTAGTGATAATGACCAGCCGGAGACTATCAAATGCATAATGCTGCCGGATAATCTTACTATTATTGGTGTGGAGAAGGCCTCAGGGTCTATAATTGAAATAGATGCATTAGACACAATTGATCCCACAAACATATCAAATGATCCGGATAAACCCAGCGGTCTCTCTTTCGGACTATTCTCGTATCGACTTCGGGTAGACGAAGACGGCGCTACAGCCTCGGTAAGGATCTATTTTTCGGAAGATATTTCAAATGCCACCCATTTCTACAAATTTGATACGATAGATGGCTGGCAGGATTACACAGAAAATGTTACCTTCAATGAAGATGGAAGATCCATAACCATTACAATAGAAGACGGAGGGGTAGGGGATAGTGACGGAATCGCCAACGGGGTCATCGTGGATCCGGGCGGGCTTGTAACGGTTGAGAGCACCGGTGGGGCCGGAATGCTCGATGACGGAGCCGCAAGTTCCGGCGGATGTTTTATCTCTGTATCGGGAAATTGAACAGATTAAGTTATTTAGTGAAGCTATCCGGGTTCCTTTTTACTTCTGACCGGAAGATTGGATTTGGACAGATATGTAAAGATATCTCCCATTTTAATGGATACGCCCTTAAATTTATTGGAGATAAGATATTGTCCATTCGAGGCGAGGCCCCTTATGAGGTCCGGCTTTGAGGAATAGTTTGCAGTAAAATCCAGACCTTTTTGGGTTAACACAAAAACAGGTATCCCCAGGGAGATTTGAAGGATAGAATGACGTCCTGCAATCTCCCTGACCTCGCCAGAGGCACAGGACCATATCAGATCGGACCAACGCGATATATGTTCTATGCGCTTCTTACTGATGCCTGTTGTGCATACGATGATACTAACCGCTTCGATCTCATATTCTTTTTCAATCATGGATATGCAGCTTATATCATCATCCATGAAACCATTAATGGTTACTGCGATTTTTTTGTATCCTTTTTCAGCCGCCTTTTTAAGGCCTGCTATTTGATCAATCTTTGCCGTTTCAGGAAAGACAACTATTCCCTTTTTTCCCTCAATACCTTTGATTATATCTGGTATGGGCGTTGTGTAAAAAAGGCCGTTCATGCGTGCGCCAATACCCTGAATAAGTGAAGGGGAGTCTGAAATAACGGTTCCAGCCCCCTCACAAACTGTTACTGCCGCATCTATCCCGCCTTTTTTTATGGCATGCATCATCATTTCAGAGGCGCCATACGGCACTGCTATATCTTCCCTCTCGAGTTCCCGTCTGTCAGTGAATGAGCCAAATTTTTCCATCTTTTCTTTAATCGCATGCTTTATACTATTCCTAATCAAATCCTTATCCACATCGTTTATCTTAAGGTTCAACTTATCGAACAGGAGACAGCTCTTCATCCAGGGATTGGTCATGGCAATAACCTCTCCGTTTGAAATGGCCACAAAAGAGGAAAACTTTCGGGTTATGTGGAGGTCCCTGTATTCTTCCTTATTGATTTTTAATTCTTGAAATATTTCTTCTATCTTCATATTCAAGCGATTATTTATTGTTAAACATTTAATAATCTTATATTTTATTTTTTATCAAATGTCAAAATCTGACCATCATAGGTAAAAAAGCATTATTGTATTTTATTGTTTTTATGCTGATGAATACAAAAGTCATTAATAAAACATATCTAACTGATTAATAAGATTCTTTAAAAAACCAAAAAAACCTTGATTATGAAGAGAAGAAAGCTTAAAATAAGAATCAATTTAATTTGTTTGAATATTTAAAATCAAAATAGAAGATTTTTTTCCCGTATTGGACCAGTATAATGACACATTAATAAGGAGGCTTAATATTCATATGAAAATTCAACTTAAGAAACTCCTGTATTTTAGTATATTTATGATATTTATTTTTATAATTAGCTTAAGAATAAATTTATCAATGGGGTATGCAGATGATTCTAATTCTTCAGCCTCTAAGATGTTTCATACAGTCGCCGATAGCCCGAATTCTGTCATTTCTGAAGATTTTGATAAGGACGGTGAAATGGATTTTGCAATGGCCAATAGGAATTCGGACAATATTCTTATCTTATTTAAAAAAACTGGCAGTGCTATTAGACAGGGAATGTTTTATGAAGTGGGCGAGAGTCCGGAGTGTATCATTTCCGGTGACTTCAATAAGGATGGGAATGAAATGGCAGATTTAGCAGTAGCCAATAGCGGCTCCAATAATTTGTCAATATTGATTAACCAGGGAGATGGCACCTATGGAAATATTCTTAATTATTCGGTAGGTGACAGTCCGGAGTTTGTCATAAGTGATTATTTTAATAAAGATAGTTATTTGGACTTAGCAGTAGCCAATAGCGGTTCCAATAATATATCAATACTGCTTAATAATGGAAATGGCACTTTTCGTGAACCTAAACCTGAGAGATTGGCAACAGGGAACTCACCTAAATCTATTACTTCCGCAGATTTTAATGGTGATGGCCTTCTTGATTTGGCCGTTGCAAATTATGATTCAGACAATATATTTATCATACCCGGCAAAGGAGACGGCACCTTTAGCCGCGCTGTCAATCGTGAAGTAGGGGAAAAGCCGTTGTCGATCATTTCCGGTGATTTCTTTAAGGATGGGAATGAAATGGCAGATTTGGCAGTAGCCAATAGTGGTTCCAATAATGTGTCAATATTGATTAACAATGGAGACGGCACTTTTGGAGTTGTTGTTAATTATACGGTAAGTTTTAGTCCTAAGTGCATAATTAGCGATGATTTTGATAAGGATGGTTTTTTGGATTTGGCAGTTGCGAATAGCGATTCTGATAATATTTCAATATTGATTAATAATGGAGATGGTACCTTTCTGGTTCAGGCAAATTATTTGGCTGGGAGTAGAGCTGATTCCATTTTTTCAGTAGATATTAACGAAGACGGATATGCAGATTTGGCTGCGGCTAATAGCAGTTTCGATCATCTATCAATATTCTTTAATGATAAAGATGGAACCTTTTCGTATAATACAAATTACGTTTATAAAGTAGGGGGCACTCCTGAATCGGCAATTTCTGATGATTTTGACAATGATGGTTATCGGGATGATTTAGCAGTTGTAAATAGTGGTTCCGATACCCTGACAATTTTGATCGGTAACGGAAAAGAAAGCATCTTTGATCAAATATTGTTTTATTTGGATTTATTGGGAGAAAATCCGAAGTCCATCATTTCTGATTATTTTAATGATGATCTAAATGTTGATCTGGCAATTGCCAACAGTGGTTCTGATGATGTAACAATATTAATCGGCGATGGAAACGGCGCATTCACTCAACATGATGTAATTGATAATGTAGGAGCCTCCCCTGTATCAATAATTTCAGCAAGATTTAATAAGGATATATATAGAGACTTGGCAGTAGCCATTAGGGATGAGAATCGATTGGAGATAATATTGGGCAACGAGGATGGTATATTTAACAGAAATTTCTATGAATGTGCTACGGGAGATGATCCCATATGGATAGTTTCTGACAATTTTTACAATTACTTAGACAATGATCCAAACTCGGTCTCCGATCTGGCAGTAGCCAACGCCGGGTCAAATAATATTTCTGTCTGGTTGGGAAATGAAAATTCTACCATTTTTGATGCTGCTGTGAATTATAATTTAGGGGTCAGTCCGCAGGCAGTCATTTCTGCTGATTTTAACAACGATGGGAAACTTGATTTAGCATCGGCCAATATTGACCCCAACAGCAGTCATGTAACTATTTTATTAGGCAATGGAGACGGCACCTTTAGTGAAGAGCCTGTTTTTACTTATGAAGTGCTGGATGAAGTAGAAGGGGCGGAAAATGAAAATAATCGAAGGATCGAACCTGCGGCTATTGTTTCCGCGGATTTTGACAATGATAACAATTTGGATTTAGCGGTAGCCAGTTCAATAATCAATACTGCATATGACTATGATTATGTAACAATATTTTTCGGGAATGGAAATGGTACTTTCGGCAGGGGAATCAATAATAATGTGGGTGAGTCGCCAAAATCCATTATAAGTGCGAATTTCTTGAGCTGGAATAAAGCGGATTTGGCAGTGGTTAGTTCTAATGGTATTACAATATTTCAGAATGGATTCTTAAGTAAACTTAAACCTGTCCCCTATAATAATAATTCAAATTCAACGCAGCCGGAAACGAACGAAGATTTGGGAGGCGGCATTTGCTTTATTTCCAGCCTGAGTATCAGCCTTAGATAAAGGAATAATAAACAAGGGGATAATAAATTACAATAAGCGAATATGAATTATAACTTATTCACCTTCAAATTCAACAAGGCTAAAAACCTTAAATCCGGCATTTGTTAATTTCTTTTTGCCTCCGATATCGATCAAATCAATTATAAAACTGCATTCGACAACCTCTCCGCCCAGCTTGGTGATAAGATTGCATGCAGCCAGAGCAGTGCCTCCCGTTGCGATCAGATCGTCGACGAGCAAAACCTGATCGCCCCTTTGGATCGCGTCAGTATGAACCTCAATTTTATCTTTTCCATATTCGAGTTCGTATTCCTCTGAAACAGTCTGAGCGGGAAGCTTGCCGGGTTTTCTTATGGGTACGAACCCAACTCCTAACCTGTGAGCCAATACAGATCCAGTTATGAACCCCCTGCTTTCAATTCCTGCGACAATATCTATTTTCATATCCTTGTAACGCTCGACAAGCATGGCTATCGTAAGGCTAAATCCTTCGCTGTCTTTAAGAAGCGTGGTAATATCTCTGAACATGATTCCCTGTTTAGGCCAATGAGGGACGGTCCGAATTTTTTGCTTAATCTCTTGTGACATCCTATTTCACCTTTTTTGTGACATGTGTTAATAAA
>JBLIRS010000230.1:0-6048 GCA_049472415.1 bacterium
TGATTTAAACGTAATCTGAGGTTGCTGAGGGGCAAGATACAGGATATTGGATTGATCTGCGGATGCGGACATCCTCAGCACTGCCAGTCCTTCATTTTCAGGGGCCTTGGTTTCTTCCTTCCGGGCCCAAAAATGTACCTTTATATTTAAGTCACTGAATGAAGGATTATTCATCAATTCCTTTTCTATATGATTACCCTCTTTAGAAAGACTCTCGATAAAAAGATCTACCTGCCCCGGTTTGTCTTCCCGATCCGGGTAATATGCCCTGGCAAGATATTTAGGATTTATAAGATAGGCATCTTCCCTTTTTAAAAGCATGTCTTCAATTCTTATAAAACGTAATGCCTTATCAATATCATCACCATACAAATAGGCAGGCAAGACATTAATATGATACTTATTTATCAATTCATCTGCCTGCTTATCAAGATAATCCAATTCCTTTATGGAGATCCTGGGAAACAATGACCTTGAATAAGAAACAACCTGATCATCACCCTCATCAGGTTTTATTTCCTCTCTGATGATTGTGAGCTGAATATCCACAGGCGAGCCAAATTGACACCGTGCCTGTCGGGTATTTTGATTCAAACAAAGTCCAACTTTATTTTCAGACTGACAATCCTTATCTGTTCCACAAGCAGGGATATCTTTACACTCTTTACATCTGGAACTATTTTTACAGATATATCTGCTCAGTGTGAACTGATCTATCGGCCCCTTGTGTATTTTTCCGTTAATCATTAATGTGGGTGAAGATTCGATCTTCATTTCATGGGATTTTCTGATATTCACCCCAAAGAGGTCTTCTGTTTCAGGTTGTCGGATCATCTGCTGGATATGGTCTATATTCATCCATGCCCTGACCGCTGCCGATTCCCAGTCATTTGAAGCATAATTTTCAGCCCTGTATAAAAGATAATCCATAAATTTTTCAGGATAATGTTTCATCATAACCATTTGACGCATATCCTCTTCCACTTCCGGCATGCCATGCAGGCTATAAAATCTTGCTCCCGGCTCCAAATGAGGCACACCCCTGCATTTCCCCTCCCCTGTATCTCCGATAGTGTCCTCTTCCTCAATTTCGCCATCCAGTCTTTCCCTCGCTTCATCAGCTTCATAGGCTATGAAATAAATCCTGAAATCAATCTTGTCCCTGAACCGGTCTATCACAGGGATTATTACCTTTTCCGCCTCAACAGAATAAGGGCATTGACTCATTACAAAAAGCTCAACCCTGGTTTTTGAAACATTTACAGATTGATCTGTCCTCAGGCCAACCTGACCATGTGCACAGCCTAAAAAAATAAATAGAATCAGGATAACAATTAACCTTTTGTAATTCATGATACTCCCCTGTTAAAGATTTATTAAACCGTTTTAAACTAAAAAGATCATGTATACTAATATGAATTAATTTTTTTAAATCAATTCATGTACACCTTATTTTTTATAAAGGTTCCAATTTAACTATCTAACCCGGCAACAAAGGGTACGCTCCCAGTTATAAAGATATTTATCGTCACTACGTTCAACACCAACCATGACATAGCCATTACTATAATCACAGGTACATTGACCTGCATGATCTAAACATAGGCCCCAGTTTGCCCAATAACAATCCGAAGTTCTAGTATGTTTATGTGTTGACGGGGTAAAGCTGGATGGACGGCTGGAAATATTATTCCAATGAACACTCCCTGCAGAGCTTGCATAACCAGCCTGAAGATTGCCATATGTGATTCCTGAATTTATGACCGGTATAGCATTATTATCACTCCCTGAGATAGTCGCATGGTACCCATCCAATCTATCAGAATCTTCTGCCTTTGCTCCTTTGCCTAAATACTTATCCACCAATCTTGTATTTCCTTCATATAAATGCTCTGCCACTCCAGGCCTTCCTGCATCTGTCTGAGGTGTGGTATATTCACTGCTGTCCTTTCCATCCAGTTTGTCCGCATTATAGGAATAGATAGCCGATAAAATCCTTTGCCTAGGAGTCATCTCCGGTTCTTCTGTATTTGGGTCATGGTCACAATCGATCGTAATCCCCAGATATCTCTCTTCATCAAAGGTGATCTTCACCGGTTCGTCAAAATTCGTTATGCTTCCTAAAAGCACATTGACAATCCCATTGTTTACAGTCACATCATTATGTTCCTCTGTCCAGAAAGCCCCCGCGTTTGGGTCCGATGGGTAAATGCTGAATTTGATGTTATAAGTACCATCTAAGGCATTGCCCTGCCGGTCTGTGAGGTGGCCCTGGAAATTGACAAGCCGATGTTGTGAAGCATATGATGAATAGATAAAGCATATAAATGGCATAATAACCATGATTATGATTATTATATTTTTTTTATGATACATTTACCTTTCTCCTTCTATGATTGAACAAAAAATAACCATCTTCAATCTTTCTGGCAAAAAATCACATCATAGTATGGAGGCAAACTATCCGCGTCGTTAATTGTTAACGTATGATCATGTGGATTATTTCCTTCCATATTTCCAGATCGAATTCGTAAATGATGCCCATGCGAGTCCATTGCACCATGAGATCCATAACCACCGTCCCATTGATTTTTAGCTTCATCAGTATAGCCGTCAATAATATGAGTATGAGATATATCCCTTAAATCCGCCTTCCCTGTATGACTATGTTTACTGCTTCCCCCAAATCCACCCGGATTCCCCACAGCCCCTTTTGGGAAACGGCCATTTAGTTCTGCTACCCTCGTATAGCCTGATGGACAACTTGTCCCACGCCATAATATTATTCCCATTTTAGGAATTATATATTTTGATAAATCTTCTAATTTTACATATTTATCCATCAACCTTATATTCCCTTCATAAAGATTCTCCACAACCCCGGGCCTTCCTGCATCTCTCTCCGGGGTAGTGAATTCGATGCTGTCCTTTCCATCGAGCCTATCTGCATTATAAGCATATATAGCTGGCAAGATCTTTTGCCTTGGTGTCATCTCCGGCTCTTCTGTATTCGGGTCATGGTCACAATCGATTGTAATCCCCAAATACCTCTCTTCACCAAAGGTGATCTTCACCGGTTCGTCAAAATTCGTTATGCTTCCTAAAAGCACATTGACAACCCCATTGCTTACACTCACATCATTATGCTCCTCTGTCCAGAGAGACCCCGCGTTTGGGTCCGATGGGTAAATGCTGAATTTGATGTTATAGGTACCGTCTAAGGCATTGCCCTGCTGGTCTGTGAGGTGGCCCTGGAAATTGATGAGTCGCTCTGATGCATGAGATAGTGAAAAACATAATGAGGAAATTATCAATAATATGAATAAATTTAATAATACTTTCTTTAAAACCATCTAAGACACTCCTTTTAATTTGAGGATCTCAAAACAAAAAAAAACTTATAACTTAACAGATATTCTCAATATTTTTAACATTATTGGCAACAAAGCCATGCCTCATGCCACTCTATTTTTCTTGTTGGGATACTTTCTGGATGACCCGAATCTATTGATATTGAATATCCACAATGAGTTCCCGGGGGTACAAAAAATGCTTGACTTGCATCTCCATTCCAATTAATATCATTTTTATCTCTAAGTCGGCATATGCCATATGTCCCCAAGCTACCCTTATTTTCAAACCCAGGCAGGCAATCAGGTCCGGAATAGGAGACATAGCATCCTTTATTTCCTAAATCTGCCTGTTTTATATATTTATCCATCAATCTAATATTCCCTTCATAAAGGTTCTCAACAACCCCGGGCCTTCCCGCGTCTGTCTGTGGTGTGGTATATTCACTGCTGTCCTTTCCATCCAGTTTGTCAGCATTATATGAATAGATGGCTGGCAAGATCCGTTGCCTCGGAGTCATCTCCGGGTCAGTTGTATTTGGATCATGGTCACAATCGATTGTGATCCCCAGATATCTCTCTTCATCAAAGGTGACCTTCATTGGCACATCAAAACTGGTTATGCTTCCTAAAAGAACATTGACAATACCATTATTTACACTCACAGCCATATGTTCCTCTATCCAGAGAGACCCCGCGTTTGGGTCCGATGGGTAAATGCTGAATTTGATTTTATAGGTACCGTCTAAAACATTGCCCTGTTGGTCTGTGAGACGACCCTGAAAATTTATAAGACGTTCCTGAGATGCCATTGAAAAAGAAATCAGGCAAGTCAGTGACAGAATAATTATCATAATATAAAATATGAGCTTTATTTTTTTCATTCAATAATCTCCTTTAAATTTTATATAACAATTTACTTTTTTTCAGATAGTTATATGATTTATATTTATTTAGAATAACCAATTGCACAAATTAAAATAGACCTTATCTTCCAACAGACAAGTTCCAGATAAAATAAAATTGTTATTGATAATCTTGATAATCATTCTGTATTCTCTAGTACGAAAAAAATAGAACCGTCCCCTTTTTGCTTTTTGGAACCGTCCCCTTTTTGCTTTTTGATTTTCAATTAAGGGCAGGTTCCTCCATCTATTACATTTCCACTTCCATCTGAATAATATGCGTATACTTCCCATTGATTCCAATGTCCTTTACACACAAGATTGCGGCAGGTACTTGTACCCCAGTTTGAGGGTAAAACCAAAGACAAGCGTTCTTCTGTATGTCCAGTTCCTCTTAAACCAATATATATACATACCCTTAAGGGATTAAACTGAACTCCGTTTACAGCACTTGCATTACCGGCACTGCTAGCGCTGCCCGCTGAACTGGCATATCCGACACTCATGCTACTATAAGTGCCACTAGGATTAGATACTGAATCATTTACATGATCTACGCCATCAGCAAAATCCGAGGGTATATTACTTAATTTATTCCAATCCAGTTCATTTTTTGTTGCATATTTATCTATTAACCTTGTATACCCCTCATATAAATTTTCTATAACTCCAGGCCTTCCTGCATCAGTCTCTGGTGTTGTATAATCACTACCATCCTTCCCATCCAGTTTGTCTGCATTGTAAGAATAGATGGCCGGCAAGATTCTTTGTCTTGGGGTCATTTCCGGCTCAATTGTATTCGGATCATGGTCACAATCTATGGTGATGCCCAAATATCTCTCTTCATCAAATGTGACCTTCACTGGTTCGTCAAAACTCATGATGTTTCCTAAAATAACATTGACAACCCCATTGCTTACGCTCACGTCGTTATGTTCCTCTGTCCAGATAGGGGCTGTATTTGGATCTGAAGGATAAATGCTGAATCTGATGTCATAGGTCCCATTTAATGGATTGCTCAGTTGGTCTGTGAGACGGCCCTGAAAATTTATGATACGCTGTGAAGCACTTAAAGGAGAAACAAAATTCAGGATTAATATAAAAATAATCAACAAAAAAATTTCTCTTTTTTTTTTATACATTTATTTTCCCTCTTGCAATATAAACAGGTCTAATTGTTATCACCATCGATTTTAAATAACAGGAAAATATAAAAATCCGGATTTTTACCTATTCGATATTTAATACATTAATATTCCAATGGATAGCTTCATATCTCCCGAAACACTAATACCTGAAATTGTTGATCCAACATTGGTTACTAATTTTAATGGCATCTCACCACCACCTTCGGTTGTGCATTTTCCTTCCTGAACACCGCTATCTACGCCATTAAAACAATATTGATATATATAGCAGTCTTTCACAGCAGGAAAGAAAATAAATGATTCCTTTGCATAAACCCAATATCCAAGGCCTTCTTCAAAATGATCAAATTCCTGTATCGGGGGATCTGCCTGAGGATTATATCCTTTATATCCCTGAGGATTGTTGGCATCAAGCATCCAAATTTGGTCAATTGATGCCATATGAGGCCCCAGTAGTTCCTCAATGCTGAGTGTTTCTCCAATGGGAGAGACAACGAATCCGACAAGATTCCACCCCTGCTCAAAACGGATTGATCCTCCTGCAATGGCACCTTCAGTAGTTAAATCCACATTTCTTGCGACCTTTATCCAATAGCCTTTTTTTGTTTCAATCTCTTCCAAGGATTTTCCTGTAATATTATTTAA
>JBLIRS010000231.1:0-6037 GCA_049472415.1 bacterium
GCTCGAAGAGAAGGATGGATGGTATCATTGTAAAACCCCTGAGGGTAAAGATGGATGGATAATTGCTTCGGCCTGTAAGATATTACCGGTCGGTTCAGAATCAGCACGTTCCGAATTAAGACGTGTAATAACCAATTGCGAGAAAACATATGTAAGGGCCGGACCTGTTGATACCTACCCTTCCCTTGGGGTATTATCAATGGACCAAGGAGTCGGCATGTATCTTGAGGAGGCAGAATGGATTTATATAAAAGAAAATAATAAGGACCTGGAAGGTTGGATTGAAAAAAAGTGTGTTTATGACCCGGGGGAAAATGCCGACCTTGATTCCTTGAAAGATGAAGCCCTTTCTATCACAAAAAAGTTAAGCGACTATTATGATCAGAAAAAAAAGGAAACCAGGGCGTATCAGAATGCAGGATGGTATCCCTCTTTTTCTGTTTTTCTTAGAGAGAAGGACATTGCTATTGAACCATTACCGGTTGGATGGAAACTCGACCTGACCCTTTCGTTACGTAAGATTTCAACGGAAACATTTTTCCCTTTACCCGCAGAAACAATACCCATTAAACTTGCCGGATCGGATCGTTTCTTTTTTTTAAATTTATTTAAAACTCTTAAGGAAAACGAATCATATAATTAATTTAAAATTCACAAAAAAGGAATGAAAGATTATTGCGGTTACATGAAAATGACTGAGGCTGAAAGCTATACCCTTAAAAGATCGGATCTGGAAGGTAAGGATCTGGATACCCTGGATGCCAATAAATTCTGGGACATCTTGATTCATAATAAAAACTGATATTATCCCTTAATGACACCTATAGGCTTTACTTGAGCCACCTTAAGGGCAATACCCGCATTATGGACCACTTGAACGACTTCGGAGATCTCTTTATAAGCCTCGGGCATCTCTTCTCTCAGGGTTTCCTTTCCTGCTGCAAGTACCACAATGCCTTTTTCTTCGAGCTCTCTTGCAATAGACCTCCCTTTAGATGCCTTTATGGCTGCCCTGCGGCTTAATGCCCTTCCGGCCCCATGACATGTGCTGCCGAATGTCTCATCCATGGCCTGCTCGGTTCCTTTCAGTATATATGAACAGGTGCCCATGTCTCCCGGTATAAGAATCGGCTGACCTGTTGACCGGTATTCCTGAGGCAGATCAACATGTCCGGGGGCAAATGCCCTTGTTGCTCCTTTTCTGTGAACAGCAAGATCCATATCCTTCCCTTCAACCTTGTGCCTCTCAATCTTCACTATATTGTGAGCAACATCGTAAATCAGCGACATGCAAAGTTCCCTGGCCGTGATATTCAGCCCCTGGCAAAGGGCTTCCTCAGCCCAAAACATGAGACATTGCCGGTTAGCCCAGGCATAATTGGCGGCACATCTCATGGCTCCAAGATATTTTTTGCCCTCAGGAGAATTTAAAGGAGCGCAAGCCAATTGTCTGTCAGGGAGATCTATACCATATTTATGCACTGCTTTACCCATACTGGCCAGGAAATCCGTGCAGACCTGATGTCCGAAGCCGCGGGAACCTGAATGGATCATTAAGGTAATCTGGTCCAGGACAAGGCCAAAATGTCTTGCAGCATCCTGATCATAAATCTCGGCAACATACTGGATTTCCATGAAATGGTTTCCCGATCCGAGAGTGCCCTGTTGATTCCTGCCCCGTTCATAGGCCTTTTGGCTAACGACATCGGGGTCTGCTCCCTCAAGACATCCCCCTGCCTCTGTAAACTTCAGGTCTTCGGGCCGCCCGAATCCCCTTGAAACTGCCCAACCGGAGCCTTTTTTCAATAGATCCTTCTCTTCCTTCTGGGTCAGTTTCAACTTTCCTTTGGACCCTACACCTGCAGGCACATATCCGTATAAAGCCATGACAGCCTTTTTTAATCTATCCTTTGATTCCAGATCTCTTCGGGTAAGACAAGTCCGCATAATGCGTACACCGCAGTTTATATCAAAGCCGACCCCTCCCGGAGAGACTACTCCATCCTCGGTCCTGGTAGCAACAACACCTCCTATTGGCAGGCCATAACCATAGTGAATATCAGGCATAGCCAGAGATGCTTTAACAATCCCCGGGAATGTGGCGGCATTTGCGAGCTGTTTTAAAGATTCATCTTTTTTTATAGCTTCCAGGAGCTTTTCATCGCTATAGAAAATCCCCGGGACCCTCATGCCCGGCTGATAGCTCTGAGGGACTTTATATCGATAGGGACCGATCTTCTCAATGGGTATTGTCATGTTATTTTTCTTTAATCCTAAACATCAAATATTACCCTTGCATGCCAGAGTCCATTAGAGTCCTGCAAGACAGATGTTCTATGATATGTGGCTGCTTTGATCTCCATTCTGAGCACATGCCTGTTCGGATCGATGGTTTCTCCCAGACAAACAGATTCCAACTGATTCTTGTCAAAAGATTTTATTTCAAAATAACGAAAAAGAAGATCTTCGGTTTCCCTGACAAAGATCAACTCATTCAACCAGGCTACAAGAAGGTCCTCATGGGAAGATGCCCGGACATCCACTCTGTGGCAAAGCTTCTTCCGGATACACGGCAAAGGGGTAATCAAGCTGAAAAGCCCCTTTGCCATGTTAACATAGAGCTCTGTCAAGCTTAAACCATATGAAGTAAGGCCGACATCAGCAGTAGTGTCCATCCTCCGGTATGGTTTAACCAAAGAATACCTTTGCTACCTCAAATAGATCCATATCCACAGTCTTGAGGGTCCCTACTGCCTCGGACAGGGCGACATCGACTATCTTGTTTCCGTGCAAAGCAGCCATATATCCGAATTTACCCTCATGAACAAGGTCGATCGCCCTGATACCGTATCTTGTACCCAAAACACGGTCATAAGCGGTAGGGGTGCCCCCCCTTTGGACATGTCCCAGGTTTGTCATTCTTGTCTCAGCGCCTGTCCTTTTCTCAATCTCTTGGGCCAGGAAGTCTCCTATCCCGCCTAACTTGATATGACCAAATGAATCCAATGACTTATCCTTGGTTAAATATTGATCCAAATCCTTAGGTTTGGCTCCCTCAGCTACTACAATTATGGTATATGCCCTCCCCCGCGCCTGCCGTTTCTTTATTAGCTCCACCATATCATCGAGGCTGAAAGGGATTTCCGGGATAAGAATACAGTCCGCCCCTCCGGCAATTCCCCCAATTGTGGCGATCCATCCGGAATGCCTGCCCATAACCTCCACAACCATAACCCTGTTGTGGGATTCTGCTGTTGTGTGCAGCCTGTCGATCGCTTCGGTCACGATCTGTGTGGCCGTATCAAAACCAAAGGTATAGTCCGTGCCAGACAGGTCATTGTCGATGGTCTTTGGGACACCAACAACAGATATACCTTCTTTGTGGAGTTTATTGGCGACCCCCAGGGTGTCTTCCCCGCCTATTGCAATAAGCGCGTCAATGTTCTTGGCTTTTATGGTTTTTTTAATTTTCTCCAGACCACCCTCGATCTTAAAGGGATTGGTCCTGGATGTGCCCAGTATGGTACCGCCTCTTGGAAGTATTCCGGAAATCTGATTCTTGCCCAGGGGGCCCATAACATCATTAATCAGGCCTGCCCATCCATGCTTTATCCCTATAAGCTCATCCCCGTAGCTATCGATCCCTTTTCGAACAATGGCCCTGATAACCGCATTTAACCCAGGGCAATCCCCTCCACCCGTCAATATGCCCACTCGCATTTCTAAAGCACCTCCCCTTCTTTACTTAACCTTGGTTATGGTTGGTTGATATTTTTTCATATAACAACTACTCCCGGTTATTATTTTTATTAGTATAAACACAACCAGCAGACAGGTCAAACCACCTAAGACGGCTCCGGTATTCTCATTAAAAGGCAATCCAAAGAAATTTATTATCCATCTACCCAAAAGCGCTCCCATCAGGAGGCCAAAAAGCGGAAGCATATATATGATAAACGAAGCCTTTAACAGCAATCCGTCATTTATTTCTATTTCCACCCTCTCACCCTTACGGGCGCCAAAAGGGTTTCTGGCCAGGACTTCTCTTTCTCCGCTACCACCCATATGGCATAATCCAGCAGATGGACAACCGTGACATGCATCCGTCTTTTTTATACGAACCAATGCACCTTCGGGTACAATATTGATGACGGTTCCTTCTTCTTTCGGCATGTTTAGATGTTTATACTTAGGGTTACCTTTTAGAGGACACAGATACCGCTCGTCTTTTCTTATCCTTAGAATCTTTACCCTTAGACACCCAAAGATTTTTGACATGCTCATCATCTTTGGCTTGTTCGGAGTAAACTGACCCTTCAGCCGAGCTTATAACCTCTCCAACCGTAGAAAGATTATAACCCCTTTTTTGAAGTCCTTCAATGATGGCAGGAAGTTGAAGATGGACCCTGTCTTCTAAAGGTCTTGATGTAGCAAGGTGCATTAACACTATACCGCCATTTGCCCCTTCAGGGTTTCCTTCTCCAAAGTGGATTATCTTATCCCTGATTTCCTTTGCAGAAAAGTAGATAGGGGATTCATGGTTATGGACCCAGTCCAGCGTATCGAGGCCTTCTTCCAGGACCCTGCCGCAAGTCCATGAAACATGGGTATAACCTATTTCTTCCGCCCATCTGAGGATTTCCAGGTTATGTTCTCCGTAGGGCGCTCTCCACAAGGGGGCCATGGAAAGTCCCGTAACTTGAAAAAAGGCCTTTTCTGCCCTTATTATTTGATTCTGGACAAAGGCCTTGTTTACCCAGGGGAGGGTTTCGAATCGCATTTGGGAGGTCAAACGGGCAAAATGGGGGTGAGTATCGGTGTGATTGCCTATCTCATGGCCATCCTCCACCATGGTTTTAATAAGATTGGGGTGGTTCCTTATAAAGTCCCCTGTAAGAAAAAATGTGCACCTGATGTTATAACGCCTCAATGCCGCCAGTATTTCAGGGGCACAGGATGCCGATGCACCTCCGTCAAATGTAAGGCAAACATTCTTTTCTTCCAGATTTCCCCTGGTGATATTCCTTCCTTTTTCCATTATCTTGCGGTTTAAATCCAGAAACAGCTCAACCTTGTTAGATGGGACTACATAACCTTCCTGATCATGCACCAAAACCTCGATGATATTCTTCCCTGGTCTCAGGGCGACCCTGGGAAAGAAGAAATTATCCTTTATACAGGTTGTCGCTTCATATAGATTATCATTAAGATAGAGGGCACATATGGATCCTGTAGTGGCCGAACCTGAGATACCTACAGTTTTCCTTGGCCCTGACGGATACTCCTTGATCAGGAAAATTTTTACATTCTCCTTAATCTGCCTTTCTATTGCATCTTCGAATTCTGTAATGTCTTTTTTCGGAACCTCCTTGGCCTTATCCAAAACCGGAGGAAGCGGAGTATTAAAAAAAAACGGATATTTTATTTCTACGGGGAGATCCGTGGCAACATCCTGCCCGGGCGATAGTTTTGGCGGCCCTGAAAAAGAGTTGGATAATATAAAACCGAGCAGGACCGTCAGGATAAGGGAGAAAAACGATCCCGCCAGCAGACCGGCAGACCAGCCTTTTCTGCGATGGATAATCACCCTGAATTTCTGCGTCTGAGTTGTCAGGAAAAGATGAAAGAGGCACCGGTAATGAAGCCTGAAACATTTAGCACTGCAAAAAATCCTGTCCTTAAATCGAAAAGACTTATCTTCGCTTACAGGAGTCCAGCAGTGTGCGCAATAATCATTCGTTTTTTTTTCAGGATGTGATTGGGAAAACATAATGCCTCAAAAGTATCTCCCTGCCTCTATAGGGTTTCTTCCAGGCCTTTCGGACTTTTCTTCCCGGGAAGGAGACTTAACAACCTTTTTTCTAAACCATTAGCCTGGTCAATCCTTGCCGCAAGCTCTCTTATTCTGGCTTCTGCTTCGGGAATTGAAAATTGCAGCCGGTCGGCTTTCTCAGTTGCCTCTTCAATGGTTTTTTCCTCTGCCTTTAAGTTTTCCAGCTTTGCAGTTATATCTTCGGACAAGAGATCCAGTGTCTTT
>JBLIRS010000232.1:0-6015 GCA_049472415.1 bacterium
CTATGGCCGGAGAAGAAAAAATGTAATCCTCTGTATCGTAGCTCCATTTCAGGTTGCCGTTGGGATCTATGGCATGGAGAAGGTAATCGTCACTTCCAATATAGATCGTTCCGTCTGATCCTATGGCAGGTGAGGATTCAATATAGAAATCAGTCGGGTAACTCCATTTCAGGTCGCCGTTCGGATCCACTGCATAGAGATTGTAATCATAGCTTCCGACATAGACAGTGCCGTCTGTTCCTATGGCAGGGGAGGAATAAATTATATCACCAGTCGGATAGCTCCATTTCAGGTTGCCGTTCGGATCCACTGCATAGAGATTGTAATCATAGCTTCCAAAATAGATCGTTCCGTCCGATCCTATGGCAGGTGAGGAGTCAATATAGTTACCAACCGGGTAACTCCATTTCAGGTTGCCGTTGGGATCTATGGCATAGAAATTTCCATCGTCACTTCCTATATAAACGGTACCATCTGATCCGATAGCAGGTGAGGAATTAATCAGTTCACCAATCGGGTAGTTCCATTTTTGATTGCCGTTCGGGTCTATCGCATAGAGATTCCCATTATCATTTCCGACATAGACAGTGCCGTCTGTTCCTATGGCAGGGGATGAGTCCACAATTTCTTCGAGCTGGCAGCTCCATTTTGGTTCGCCGTTGGGGTCTATGGCATAGAGGTTCCCATCGTCACTTCCCACATAGATAGTGCCGTCTGTTCCTATGGCAGGGGAGGAGTTAATAAATTCCCCTGTATGAAATTCCCATTTTAATGTCCCCGGGATCCCGGCCAATAAAAGATTGCTCTTTAAGATAAAGATAATAACGATAACCATCAATATTATTTTTTTTTGTATACCCAAAAACATCTTTTTCCCTCCTTTTTGGATTCGGACGCCTTCTGCTTCCGTTTCAGACAATGCCATGGGCTAAACATGATTAAAAGATCACAAACCTACATACAAATAATATCTATCAAGGAGAAATATGCCCAATTGGGGCTTATTTATAAATGAAAATCACTGACTACTCCAAACTTTATAGAAAGCAATTTTTTGCTTTTATTGAATAAAAAATCAGAGATGAAAATTCAGGGTGTTGAAAGATATTTTTTTATAAATCCGATTTTGCATCTTATATACATAAGAATAAACTGATTTATACTTAGAATATTCTATCATAATTTTTATTTTATGTCAAAAATTTTTCCTCTAATATGATTAATTTAATTTTACTCTTTTGGAAGAAGCTTTTCATCAATCATAACCCGGAAAGTAATGAAGACATGCAGGAGGAGTCCATGCCATTCGGAATAATCCTATTTTTCCATAAGCCTTCATTGGGCTAAATGGGATCCTTATATAAATGTTATAATAAGGATGCCTGCAAGGGCAAAGAAAAGAATTGCCATACCCAGTTTAATGGGAGCCGATGAGCGCTGAAGCATGGCAGTCAATTGTTGAGAGGATGTTCCCTTATAAGCGGTTACAAATATTGTCATGAGCGGGAAAATGAACATGAGATTATAAATTAGAAGATATACCATTGATCGAAGTTTGAACTTGCTGATACGTGATACAAAGATAATGGTTGGCAGATATACCTGGCCGGTGCAAGCCAGCTCCAGAATGGATATAATAAATCCGGTAACAAGAGCGCCGAGAATAAACTTTTTGACATTTGATTCTTTTCGTATGGTTTTATGAATGCGTTTTTTTAGAAAATCGGGCAATTGGAGAGCCATATCCCCCACATTTCCTTTTCTGCATATGAAATAATCTCTTAGACTGAAGACCCCCAACACAAGGGCAAAAATGGCAGTGCCCAAATAGACAATCTTCGAAAGCAATGGCAGGAAGGAGAGGCTTTTTATAAAAGACAGGAACCCTAAACCAACCAGCACATAAGTGACAAAAACGGCCAGCGTAAATGCCGCGCCGACCATCAGGATCTCCTTTCCTTTCCTGCCGATATAGGCAAGATAGGAAATGAAAAAGATTATAGTGGCAAAGGCACATGGATTTATACCGTCAAGCAGGCCGGCAACCATTATAGTAGTAATATTGAGCCCCTTGAAACGGCTGATAATAGTCTGCCCTGCCTCCTTTTTCACCCCTTCGGCCATTTCCCATGGTGGAGGGGAGTATTCCAGGCTGTATTTCAGTATAAGTTCTTCCATCTTTTCTAAAGTAATGTTTTCCTCCAACAGAAAGTCTTTTCCGATACAGATGGATGGCGTGGTAAGTCTTTTATTTTCAGGGACGCCACAAAGCTTTCCCAAGGCTTCGCTGAGGATCTTACTTTCCTGGTCCGCAATATCATATATCCTCACGGTGAGATTCGAATATTTTGATTGGAGATATTCGAGGTCCCGGTAGGCCCTGTTGCACTGCTTACATCCCTGCTTAGAAAAATAAGCAGCATAGACCTTATGGGTATCTTTGGCTTTCTGATTATTGTCGGAATATGGTTTGGGCTGTTCAGGGGATTTGTTTGGTATCGGCCTGGGTGCCGAAGGCTTTTCTTTCGAAGTGGATTTTGGTGGATAATAGGGAGTCGGCGGGGTTTCGGTGTCATAGGGGGCTTGAGTATCATTGTATTTCTCTTCCCTGGCCGCTTCCATAAAATCAATTATGGTTTGTTCCAGATTGCTTTCAATCTCTTCTATACCACCCATAACCTTGTTTTCGAGAATGATTACAGGGATTTGGTTTTCAGTGTCTCCTATTATCTCCTCCATAAAGATAAGACGTTCATATCCTTCTTTATCATCAACGCTTATACGATTCACATTGATGGGATAAAGCTCTTTTAGCGGTTCCAGGATGAACTCCTCAACGTAATGACAGTCTTCACATTCTTCACTGTAAAAATAGAGCAATTGCACAGGGGTATCTTCAGTGCATAAAGCCTTTCCCCCCGGGAAAAAGACCATAGAGAATATCCCAAACAGGAAAAAAAGAATAAACAAGCCGATTTTTATCCGTTGCATTTTTTTAGCGAAAACCTTCATATTGAAACCTTTATGATTGTTAATATGTAATTATACTATTTATACCATTTCAGTAATTTGAAAATCTACAACTCTTTTCAAGATGCCATCAGGTTGTAGGATTTACATTTAATGTATTATGATAATATAATGTATCTTAAACCATAAACATAAAAGTATAACATAAAGGCAGGAAAAATGGAATTTCCGGATCTTGTAATAAAAAGACAAAGTGTGCGGGATTATTCTTCCCGGTCTGTATCGCGACAGGACATAGATAAGTGCCTTGAGGCAGCAAGGCTTGCGCCTTCTGCATGTAACTCCCAGCCTTGGTCTTTTATTGTTCTGGACAAGGAAGGGATAAAAAACAGGTTCGCGGATAAGGCGTTTTCAGGGATTTATGCGATTAATTCCTTCGCAAAACAGGCCCCTGTCATCATAGTGGTGATAACCGAAAGGTCTGCCTATGCCGCCCGGCTCGGCAGCTATTTCAGAGGCACTCAGTATAATCTCATAGATATAGGCATCTCCTGCGAGCACCTTGCCCTTCAGGCGGCAGAATTGGGGATAGGCACCTGCTGGCATGGATGGTTCAACGAGAAGGCTGTAAAAAAGTTTTTAGGATTGCCCGGGGATAAAAAGATTGATGTCCTGATCAGTATGGGATATCCTAAAGATGAGGTCTTGCGGGAAAAGAAGAGGAAAGGCCTGGACGAGATAAGGAGATATCAGGAAGAGAGAACAACATGAAAGACGATAATTATAATCAAAATACCAGCGGATACGGGAAGGATTTCCTGACCGGATGCCTTGCCCTGATTCTTATCTTCGTAATCTTTTTTCTCCTGGTCCCCATATCTATTTTTGTTTTGAAATTGAGCATGATACTTGTCCTCCCTATTGCCGCTTTCATTCTGCTTATCATATTCACGTTTTTTTTCGGGAGGATTATAAATACCGTTATTACCGTGATTAAGAAAAAAAACAACACCTAAAAACAGATGCTTTTTATAATCGTTAGTATCATAGGTTCAATTTTTATAATCCTGGGTTTTATAGGATGTGTTTTGCCTGTTTTACCGGGTCCGCCATTGAGCTTCATCGGTCTTTTGATGCTGGCCCTTGTTCAGCATTTCACGCCGCCGCTTACAGGAACACTTTTGATCATTTTGTTTATAATAACGATAATCGTGACGGGATTGGATTATATAATACCTTCTATGGGCGCTAAAAGGTATGGCGCTTCAAAATGGGGCATATGGGGATCGGTGGCTGGAATGATAATCGGTATTTTATTTTTCCCGCCGTTCGGAATGATTATAGGAGCCTTTATTGGCGCTGCTGTAGGAGAAATGCTGGTTGGCAAAAGGGGGATGGCGGTGCTCAAGGCAAGCCAGGGAATCCTTATGGGGATACTCCTGGGGGTCGTGTTAAAGTTGACATTATCAGGAGTCATGACATATTACTTTATCCGGGGATTGTTCTAACGCCCCTTTAAAAAATACCAACCTCATCTTATAACAAACGAAAAAAATAAAAGTGCGCAGAGCATTATCAATGTTATATAGTCGAGGATCTTCATCCTGTATTCAATATACTCAGTTCGTTTGTCCGTAAATCCAAATCCCTTTGATTCAAGGGCCATCGAGAGCTGGTGTGCATTTCTTACAAGAAGGCTTATAACAGGTATGAAAAGAGGTATATATTTTTTAGCCCTGTTTAATATATTTCCTTCCTTCAGATTGAGCCCCCTTATCTGCTGTGCTTCAACCGTAGTATGGATTATGGAAAACAATGAGGGAATCAGCCTGAACGCGAGGGAAATGGCAAAGGCGATCCTGTAAGGGATGCCGAGCTTTATCAATCCCTCTGAAAACTCCTCTATACGGCTGCATGAGACAAATAATATCCCTGCAAGAATCATTATATCAAGCCGAAGGGCAACCATTATCCCGTGTCTCAATGATCTTGTCGGCAGCCAGAAAAGCACGCACATGATGGAAATAACGATTATAAGCCATTTGATCCTTAACAGGTTTCGGGATGAACCGGAAGCAATGATGAGAAAAAGCAGAACAGAAAGAACAGTGGCAAGGGAATATATATTCATGATTATCAGGGAGATTAAAAAGAAAAGACACAAACCCAGTATCTTTACCCTCGGATCAAGTCTATGAAGGGGTGTATCCTTTTCTATATAAAGACTTTTCTCCATTATTCAAGGCAGTATATGAATTCTTCAAGTGAAAGTGTTGTAGCGCCAAGGGTATTTCCAAGCCTTACAATATCAGGAGGCGCCAGGGAAGCCTTCTTCAACACAGTTTCTTTCGAGAATATCTCACGGGTGTTTCCGTCGAGCAATATTCTCCCATCGGCCATTACTACACACCTTTTTGCGTATTGTGCAGCCACCCACATGTTGTGCGTAATGATTATTATTGTCCGGCCTTCCTCATTGAGGCTTTTTATAAGCTCCATCATGCCTGTCATCTGTTTGTAATCCAGGCCGGTTGTAGGCTCATCAAAGACCATGATGCCGGGTTTGAAACTGAGAACGGATGCGACCGCTATTCTCTGCCTTTCGCCTTTCGTCAGGACAAATGGATCTTTGTCCTCATAACCTGTGAGATTTACGGACTCCAATGCCTCCGCCACATTCCTTTCCATAACGGATGAAGGGAATTGATAGTTTTGGGGCCCAAAAGCAACCTCTTCCCGGACACTGGATGCAAAGATCTGATTGTCAGGGTTTTGAAAGCAAAATCCGACATCCTTTGAAAGTTCATATATTGACTTTGATTTTGTGTCCTTCCCGTTAATTATGATCCTTCCGGATGTCGGCTTCAGCAATCCGTTTAGATGTTTTGCAAAGGTAGTTTTGCCGGAACCATTCTGCCCTATGACAGCGACGAATTCACCCTCTTTTATCTCAATATTTAATCCTTTTAATGCCTTTGTCCCGTTGGGATAGATATGTTCCAGGCCTTCCACCCGTATCACGGGCTTGCCCGATGAAGGCTTAAC
>JBLIRS010000233.1:0-6011 GCA_049472415.1 bacterium
GCTTAATGCAGATTCTCCGCTCAGAGCTATATCCTCACTCAAAGATTTCCCATCAAATGGCGACTGCTCCTCTGATGTCCCTGCTTCACTTACAGCAGTAACCTCCCCCAGATCAAGCTCCTCGCCTGCCAGCTCTTCACTCAGTAGAGGCCCTTCGCTTGAGGAAGGCTCTTCACTTAATGAAGGCTCTTCATTAATTCCAGGCCCCTCTATATATGAAGGCTCTTCGCTTAATGCAGATTCTCCGCTCAGAGCTATATCCTCACTCAAAGATTTCCCATCAAATGGCGACTGCTCCTCTGATGCCCCTGCTTCACTTACAGCAGTAACCTCCCCCAGATCAAGCTCCTCGCCTGCTAGCTCTTCACTCAGTAGAGGCCCTTCGCTTGAGGAAGGCTCTTCACTTGCTATCGTATCATCAACCTGTGAAGGCTCTTCGCTTAGTGTATGCTCTCCGCTTAAAGCCGGCTCTTCATTTGTTGTAAGATCACTTATATATGAAGTTTCTCCACCCAGAGATATATCCTCACTTAAAGATTTCCCATCAAATGGAGACTGTTCCTCTGATGTCCCTGTTTCGCTTACAGCAGCAACCTCGCCCAAATCAAGTTCCTCGCCTGCCGGATCTTCGCTTAGCAAAGGCTCTCCGCTTAATAGACGCTCATCAAATGGCGATTGCTCATCGGTTATTATATTATCACCTGCGGGTATCGATATACCTGCATCCTGAGAGGTTAAGTTTTGTGTAAAAGGATCAGAAGCGGCTGACTGTCTCGCAAAATGATATTTAACTGTGCTTAAAAATTTAGATGTTTCAAGTGGCACAGCAAGAACTCTATCCGCTTTGCATTCTTTTTCTAAATCAAGCATTGATTCTTGACTTTCTTCATCTGTTTTTTTCACCAGTAAAATAATCGGAAACCGGGCATATTGATCTGAGGATTTCAACTCCTTACAGAGAGAAATTCCATGACCGTCTTGCATATCTCTATCTATGATTAATAAATCAGGATTTTTCGACTTCACTAATTCATAAAAATCATCCAAATCATTTGCAGGCATAATCTCGTAATCTGAATCTGTCAGATTCCATTCCACTTCCTTTAATATAGTAATGCTGCTGCTTCCCAGAATTATCTTCTTACTCATACAAGCCTCCCCCCTTACTTTTAATTAGGGTAATGTTATCAATAGATCTATAAAAAATCAAGGTTTAACAAATTATCCTTATATGATAGAATTAAAATTCAAATTTATACTTTTATATATTTCATCGGCAAGAGGATGACAAAAGAAAGACTGAAATATATTTTAGAACAATTACAAATCGGCAATATGTCCGTATCCCAGGTTCTGGAAGAACTTCGTTTTTTGCCTTATGAAAAGACTAAACATGCAATAATAGACCATCATCGTCTTTTTAGAACCGGTATTCCTGAGGCAATTTTCTGTGAAGGCAAAACAACGGACCAGGTAAGGTCCATAGGTCAAAAAATCCTGAACCGGGGCGGAAACCTTCTGGCTACTCGAGCCGATATTTCCCTATTTAATGCAATGAAAGATCTTGACGCGAGAATGGTTTATCATTCACTTGCTCGAATGATAACAGTGGTCCAGGAGCCTATTGTTGAAACCAAGGGATCCGTTTTATTGATTACGGCAGGGACAGGGGACATCCCTGTAGCAGAGGAGGCAAAGATCACCTGCAATTTTTTAGGCAGCAGAGTGGAAGCACTATATGATGTTGGTGTAGCAGGAATTCATCGTCTTTTGGATGAAGAGGAAAAACTTTTTCAAGCCCGTGTGATCTGTGTTGTGGCAGGCATGGAAGGAGCACTTGCCAGTATCGTGGGAGGGATAACAAAATGTCCGATCATCGCCGTTCCAACAAGTATCGGTTATGGGGCACATTTTCAAGGTCTGGCGGCACTTCTTACGATGATAAATTCCTGTGCACCAGGAATAGCCGTTGTAAATATCGATAATGGATTCGGTGCCGGATGTATGGCTCATAAGATTAACCTTATTGGTGAATAAAAAAAGGCCAAAGATAATGAATCTTATATATGCAGATTGTTTTTCCGGAATTAGCGGAGATATGCTGCTGGGAGCGTTTATTGAACTTGGAATCGATAAGGATTGGTTACAATCGGAACTGTCTTCTATCGCTATCCCTCCATTCACTTTAGAGATAAAGAAGATTATGAGGGGCGCAATCAATTGCACCCAATGCCGGGTTATCGCCCAGGAACCTCAAAAAGCCAAAAGGGGCATCAGAGAGATTTCAGAACTTATCGATAAGAGCCATTTAAAAAAAACCATCAAGGATCAGGCCCTAAATCTATTTCTTATTTTAGCCGATGTGGAAGCTAAGATTCATAACATCCCTGTAACAGATGTTCATTTTCATGAATTGGGGGCTATTGACACAATTGTAGAGATTATAGGGGTGCTAATCGGATATGATTTTCTGAACATTGACAGATTTTATTCTTCTCCTCTGCCTCTTGGCCGAGGCATTATTAACACCCAACATGGTCCAATACCTATTCCTTCACCTGCGACAGTTGAACTGCTGAAGGATCTACCTGTTATTTTTACCGACATCGAACATGAGTTGGTTACTCCCACTGGTGCACTACTTGTCAAACATCTTGCAAAAAAATTTGAACTTCAACCTAAAATGGTAATAAAAAAAATTGCTTATGGAGCGGGAGAAAGGGATCCTCATGAAAGGCCGAACTGTCTTAGACTTATTTGGGGCGAAACAGATAACGATCTGGAAGAAGAATATATAGAAGTAATTGAATGTGAAATAGATGATATGAATCCGGAATTTTATCCCAGATTAATGGAAGGCCTTTTAAACTCCGGCGCACTGGATGTAACACTTTCTCAGATAATTATGAAAAAAGGAAGGCCTGGCGTAAAGGTAACAGTTTTAAGTGCAGTTGACTCAACAAAACGCTTATCTGAAATGCTCCTCACGGAAACCTCCACTATTGGTTTAAGAATAAATAAAGTTAAAAGATTTAAGGCTTCCAGAAAGGTTATAAAAATTAAGACCCAATATGGCCCTGTGAGATGTAAATGTGCATGGAAGGGGGACCATCTTATAAATATAGCACCGGAATTTGAAGATTATTCCAAAATTTCCCGAATATATAATAGGCCGATAAAATTGGTTTATCAGGAGATAATTGCGGAGGCTCTGAAACAAATTGTTAATCTTATTGACAATACTGAAAGATAATATTATAATTTCCGATTATTAAAATATTTAATAATTATAAATATCGATAATTCAACAGGTTAAATAAAGCCATCTGATAAAGTTTAGGAGATGTAGGATATGCCAGAATTGCGAAAAGATCCGATCATTGGACGCTGGGTTATTATAGCAACAGAGAGAGCAAGAAGACCTTCTGACTTCAAAACTGCCGAAGAAATTAAAAATACAGGATTTTGTCCTTTCTGTTATGGTAACGAAGACAAAACACCACCTGAAGTCTTTGCAATGCGCAATCCTTCAACTTGCAGGGATACTCCTGGCTGGTCTGTTCGTGTAGTACCCAACAAATTTCCCGCACTCGCTATAGAAGGAGGGCTTAATAGACGAGGTGACGGAGTATATGATCGGATGAATGGCGTAGGCGCCCATGAAGTGATTATAGAAAGCCCTGATCACAATGCATGTTTTGCAGACATGTCAGAAGGGCAGATAGCTGACATTATCAGATCATTTCAGGCCAGGATCTTGGACCTGAAAAAGGATAACAGATTCAAATATATGTTGATCTTTAAAAACCATGGTAGTGCGGCAGGTGCATCCCTTGACCACACTCATTCCCAGCTCATCGCATTGCCTATAGTACCTAAAAGGGTATCCGAAGAGATCCAGGGTGCTAAAACATATTTCCTTTATAAAGAAAGATGTGTATTTTGCGATATCATTCAACAAGAAGCAAATGAAAATATCAGGGTAATCAACGAAAATAATGAATTTATGTGTATCGCACCCTTTACGTCAAGATTTCCTTTTGAATCCTGGATACTTCCAAAGACTCATGACATCTATTTCGAAGATATCACTGACCATGAGGTCATCTCTCTTGCAAAAATCATGAAGGACATTTTGACAAGGATAAAGGTTGTGCTGAACGATCCACCTTACAATTTTCTGCTTCACTCCTCCCCTTTCTATGAAAAGGATATCAGCTTTTATCATTGGCATATAGAAATTATTCCAAAGTTGACAAAAGTGGCAGGTTTTGAGTGGGGAACCGGTTTTTATATCAATCCTACTCCACCGGAAAGTGCCTGTACATTTCTTAAAGAAGCCAAAATTAAAGAATCCTAGTTTGACAAATTTTAAGAAGGTCATTTCATCTCTTAGGGGCCTTTTTTAGGTCATTAAGGCCTGTTCCTTACCCGAACAAAAGTGCGATTCATTCCTTATTCTGATTTAAATCAATTCTAAACAAGCTGAGATCTCTCTATTGCTTCATTGTTTCAGACAGGGAATATTTTGTTTGATGGTTGCGCAATACAAATAAGGATTATTTTAAAATATTTAAAAAAATTAGTTTTTTTATTACATATAAATGGATTTATATGCCCAAACATATACTTTACTATATTGGCATCAAATATGCCTATTTATTAAGTCATCAAATAAAAAAACGAAGATTCAATAGCCAGCTTTAAAAATTTTATCAAGTATATTTAAAAATTAAATATTGTTCTTTGTCATAAACATATTCTTTTGTGATATTTTAAAAATTTCATAAATTAAATCCTTTATTATATCACTTTTTTCTGATTGGTTTTTCAATTAAATCAATTAAATTTAAACCCTCTGATGGAGGGGGGGTGATAGCGTTTAAAACCAGTATCATCAATTAGTATTATTTGAAGTAATAAGTTTTTATACAATTTATAATATTTTCTTTTGGTTAGGAGGGGATTAAGATGTTTAAGAGATTAAATGTATTGGCGATATTGATAGCAGTTATTTTTATATTAACAACCGCGTTTGGCTCATCTATGGTGATTGCGGCTGATGATGAACCGGACAGATCCGCGTCATGGCATGAGACAACTTTCCAGACCGATGCATGGGGGAGGACCTGGACAGTTGGACAATTTGGACCGGATGTGGGATACGGAGAGCAAGGAAGTATTTATGAATACACGGATCCTATGTCAGGGGCTTATGTCAGTTATTCCAGCACAAGCATGGGTATGGGAGCCGGTGGTCCTTTAATGGGATATGGCGGAATGTATAGCCCTCTAGCTCAGGCTTCTTACGGACCTTATGCCGGTGGCGGAAGGCCGCAGGTACAGTCGACCTTTGGTTATGACACCCAGGGATATCTTTCCGGATCTCTTTGGGGCAACAATACAAGCTACTATCAAGCTCGGCCAAATCCCATGGCTCAGATGATGTTCGGCCTTGGTTTTGGCGGCGGCTTTGGGGGTTATAGTACTGGTGGTTACTCCGGCGCTTACTCTGGCAGCTATGGTGCTCAATCTTACGGTGGTTATTCACCTTTTGGCAGCTTCGGTGGTTTCTTCGGAGGATTAAGCGGCTTCGGTGGTTACGGTGGTTACGGCGGTTATGGTGGTTATGCAACGAGAATTTACTAATCTGAATCCGGTTTACTAATGATATAATGATCTTACAGGAAATCTTGGAAAGGTTGAACGTTGAGTAGAATTGCGGTTGCTTTCAAAGGCCGGGCTTCTGGCAAAAGAAGTCCGGCCTTTTATTTTGGGAATGCCCTATAGGCCTCCTCCAGGAAAACCAGGAATCTGTCAGACTCCAAATCAAAATCCTCTTTTATATGAATTTGTACCTGTTCCGTGTCTTTATCCCAATCCTTAATAAATACTGAGCTTTGTGAAACCTCTTCCTCTTGAACAATTTCTTCATTATCGAACTGGGCAATTTTAAGGGTCATGGCAATATCATCTGAACTAAATGAACCCGGGCTTACAAAGAAATCCAG
>JBLIRS010000234.1:0-6002 GCA_049472415.1 bacterium
TACATATTTTTAAGATGAAAGGTTGTTCCCTCCTACTGTACATCCAGAAAAGGCGTAAGCCTTCTTATACAATTACATGCCAGATTCAGCGGAAGGTTAAACTTGAGGGGGGCTTGAGATTATTGACTAAAGAAATATACAAAGATAAAATTAAACATTATGAAAATAAAGACGTTTATCACTTTAGGGTTTATAGGGTTTGCCATTGTGGCATTGATTGTTGGCAGTGTGGCATTAATTAACCTGAACAGGATAAATTCAAGCGTGAAGGCATTATCGGAAGATAAAATCATAAAATGCCAGATAACGGAAAGGATATTAAAATATATTTTCCAGGCGAATCTCTATACAAGGGATTATCTCATTACCCATGGTGAAGAGAATATTAAGGTCATCAATACCTGCATCACTAATACTACGGCTGAAACGCATAAATTATCCATCGAAGAGGATAATGTATTACTACAACTCAATGGATTCCTCTCGGAATATGAAGATATATTTAAGGAGGTTGTTGAACAACACAAGAAGCTACAGGAATTGATTATGGTTATACGGTTGAGGGCGAGACAGATCGAGGAAACCATTTCACAAATGGATAACCCAAATCTCCTCATCTCCTTCCTCCAGCTAAGAAGGCAGGAAAAGAACCTCATGCTGTATGGTCAGAAGGAATCGAAATTCAGCGATTCTATTGATAAATTGTATGCATTGATTGACAATAACTCTGTACTGTCAACAAAGGTTAAAGATTATAATGTCTTAATGGAGCAATTTGTTACAATTACCAATGCCATTGAATCAATAGTCAACAAGATGCTCGATAAGGACAATCAAATAAGGTTTGTTACAGAGGAGATAAACAAAAGGAGTTGGGAAGACAATAAAAATATGGGCACAAAGGTAACCCATCTCATAAATGCTGCCCGTTATGGCCATATAACAATAATCTTCCTTATAATAGCAGCAACTGGATTTGGATTGTTTTTAAGTAATTATATCTCAAAGCTGCTCTATATACCCATCGGTAACCTGGCTGATGCGATGAAAAAGGCGCAATATGGAGATTTAACGGCACGGGCGGATGTTTTTCGTGAAGATGAGGTTGGAAATCTTGCCAAGGGGTTCAATCTCATGATGGGGGACATAGAAAAAAGCAACAAAGAGATAAAGGCATTGCAAGCGCAACTCATACAATCTGAAAAACTTGCATGCCTGGGAGAAATAGCTGCAGGCATTGCTCATGAGATAAATAATCCGCTGGGCGGGATATTAATCTATTCAAACCTGCTGCTTGAGGATATGAATGAAGCTGACCCCGATAGGGAAAATTTGAGGAAAATCATAAATGAAACAATCCGGTGCAAGGATATCGTAAAGGAGTTATTGGATTTTGCGCGCCAGACAGAACCAAAAATGGAGGCAGAAGATATCAATAAGTATATAAGGGGGGCAATCGATCTCGTAGAAAAACAGGCAATACATCACAATATAGAGATAAGGACGGATCTTTCAGGGAATCTTCCGGAAATCAAATGTGACGCTGCCCAATTGCAGCAGGTTTTCTTAAATATACTTATCAATGCGGTTGAGGCAATGCAGGATAAAAAAAGCGGCAAATTAGTGATTGAAAGCCGCTTATCAGATTCAAGGAGTTATATCGAAATAATCTTTCGGGACACAGGTAGCGGTATACCCAGGGAGATCCTGGACAAGATATATAATCCCTTCTTCACCACAAAACCGCCTGGCAAAGGGACAGGGTTAGGATTGTCGGTTAGTTATGGCATCATCAAGAAACATGATGGTATTATAGAGGTGGAAAGTGAGGAAGGGAAAGGGACAACATTTACTATAAAATTGAGAAAAGATTATGAAGAATGCTAATATCCTCATTGTAGATGATGAAAAAACCATACGGGAAGGGTGCAGGGATACACTGAAGAAAGATTACTATGTCGAGTGTGCCGAAACCGGATGGGAAGCCCTTAACATCCTGTCAAAGAATCTGTTTCATATTGTTTTGCTAGATTTAAAACTCCCTGATATTGAGGGTACAGATCTCCTGGAAAAAATAAAGACCATGAATCCCGATGTTGAGATAATTGTTATAACCGCCTATGCAACGATAAAAAGCGTAATAGAAACTGTGAAGAAGGGGGCCTATGATTACATAGCAAAGCCTTTTACCCCTGATGATTTAAGGCGATCCGTTCAAAAGACATTACAGGATAAAGTCCAGCAAAAGCAAGGTAAGGATCTCCTTAAAAAAGAGCAGGGCGTTAAAGGAGAATCCCTTGAAATAATAGGGGAAAGCCCCAAAATGAAAGAAATTTTTACCCTGGTTCGCAGGGTTGCGCCTACCGACTCAACGGTGTTGATTTGTGGAGAGAGCGGGACAGGCAAGGAACTTATCGCAAGGGAGATTTACAGGCAGAGTTTGAGAAAAAACAACCCCTTTTTGGCTATTGATTGCGGTGCATTAGTGGAAACCTTGCTCGAGAGCGAGCTGTTCGGCCATATAAAGGGAGCGTTTACAGGCGCGACAAACACCAAACATGGATGTTTTGAACTTGCAAACGGGGGCACCTTTCTGTTTGATGAAATCGGGAATCTAAGTCTCTCCATGCAGGCCAAACTGCTTAGGGTATTGCAGGAACAGGAAATAAAACCTGTGGGAGGAGAGAAGATGATTAAGGTCGATGTAAGACTCATCTTCGCTACAAATAAGGATTTAAGAAAAGAGATACAGAAGGGGAGTTTCAGGGAGGACCTGTTCTACAGGATAAGCGTGATGGTTATCACCCTGCCTCCGTTGCGGGAGAGAAAAGAGGATATCCCTTCTTTATCTCACTTTTTTTTAGAAAAATACAACAAGAAGCGGAAAAGGGGAATAGAGAGGATTTCACCGGATGTTATGAAGATATTTATAAATTATGATTGGCCGGGCAATGTCAGAGAGCTTGGAAATGTTATGGAAAGGGCGGTCATTATGGAAGACAGTAATACAATCTCGGCCTCAAGCATACCCTCTTATCTTTTTTCTCCTAAAGCAGAGGCCGATAAATCGGATGAAGGTCTAAAATCCCTTGAGCAGTTGGAAAAAGAGCATATTTTAATGGCCTTAAAGAAAACATCCTACCATAAATCAAACACAGCAAAGATCCTGGGTATAGACAGAAAAACCCTTCATAAGAAAATCGAGAAACACAAGATCCAATAGATCCTTTTTTAAAACAAGCAATTCCGCTAAGGATAAGGCTGTCCATCCTGACCTGTTTTTGGTTATTCGGATAACGCCTTTTTCAAAAAAGTCACTGTATCTTGTCCCGGAATTCCCCAAAAAAATGTGGAGTACTTCCCCAAAATATCCGCATTTTTTTCTTACCCTGTAGATAAAATTTGCAACCAATCTCATAAATACCCTTATTTTATAATGGATTATCCGATATTTCACTCTGCTGCCCTAAAAGGGCATGTAAGTTGCTTTATTACAATATATAAAGATGTTACAAAAAAAGCAGGGATTTGTAATCCCCATTTAAACGTGGGGATACATATTGAAAGAAATATAAATGGATAAGAAAATAAAAATATTAATCGTTGATGATGAAGCCGTCATTCGTGATGGGTGCCAGAAAATCCTCAATAAAAATGGATATGAGGTTGAGTGTGCTGAGGATGTTAGTTCCGGTTTGAAAAAGGTGTCGATGGATATATTCGATATAGTCCTGCTCGATCTCAAGATGCCCGGTGTTTCAGGTCTGGAGTTTTTAAAAAATGTGCGGCAGACAAACCCGGATATTGTCAATGTAATCATTACCGGTTACGCATCGATTGAATCTGCGGTTGATGCTATGAAACTCGGGGCCTACGATTATATACCAAAACCCTTTTCTCCGGACCAATTAAGACAGGTCGTTACAAGGGCCATAGAGAAAAGGAGACTGGTCGAAGAGGCGAAAAAACTCAAAAGGCAGCAGGAGCAATTCGCATTAATGGTATATCATGAATTCAAGCTGCCATTGAGCATTGTCAAGGGATATCTCAGCAATCTCATGAAGGAGAAAAACATATCTGAAAGCGAACAATATAACAATATGATCACACGAAGTCTTATGAGGATAGATTCCCTCTTACAGTTGTCAGAAGATATGCTGAATATTTCCCTTCTGAGGGAAGAGAAAATAAAACAAAAAATTGAATCGGTCTCTATAATAGATATTCTTAATGATTCAATTGAAAGTGTATCAATGGAGGCAAATAAAAGGGGAATCGTCATCGAATTAAAGGTCTTAGATGAGATTCCCTTTATTATGATTGACAGGGATGATATTAAGAAAATTTTCATTAATTTATTGACTAATGCAATCAAATACAACAGGGATAAAGGGTCAATATTTGTAAGCATAGGTAAGAAAGGGCAATTCATTAATATACAAATAAAGGATACCGGTATAGGAATAATGAAAGAATATATAGATAAAATCTTCGATGAATTCTACAGGGTAAAGGATGAAAACACAAGGATGATAACAGGGACAGGGCTTGGATTATCAATAGTCAAAAATATTGTTGATTCTTACAAGGGTTACATAGAGGTGGAAAGCGAACCGGATAAAGGAAGCACTTTTACCATTTGTCTTCCATTACACCTAAATTAATCATGGCTCGATAGCTCCTTATTACATGCAATGGTAAAAATGGGTAACAAGATGGTATTGATTTAACAATGATCTTTCCAATAAATGGAAAGGAGGAAAGCAAAATGTCTGAGAATAAAAAAATCTTAATCATTGATGATGACCCGGATGATGTGGAGTTAGTCAAAATGGCTTTGAAAGACAGGCCTTATGATATCATTTGCGCATGGAATGGCAGACATGGCGTTGAAAAGGCAAGATCCGAAAAGCCCGACGCGATAATCCTGGACATAATGATGCCTGAGGAGGATGGATTCAAGGCATGCAAAAAGATAAAGTCTGATCCGGCATTAAAGGACATCCCTGTATTGGTCCTGAGCGCTATAGGGGAGCATTTTTCAGATACAACTTATGCACGAAGCGAAGGTTTATCCCTTGAATCCGAAGACTTTATCGAAAAACCCGTTGATGGGGAGTATCTGGTGAAGAGGCTTGATAAGTTTTTGAAGAACAAAGGGTAAGATCTCAATGTCATTAAGTTAAGGAACATACAATTGAATACATTAAAAATTTATCAATGGAGTATGTCTAATATATTGCAAAATAAAAGAAAAAAAGTATAATAGTGAAATAATTTTATGCAGAGCAAGACTGATAAACCTTATTATATTAGGTGAGAAAACATGTCCCCGTAACATCAAGAAAGTCTCAAAGCCGGTGCTGGACTTGCTTTGCGAGTTATATACCAGTCTTATTGATTTTATGAAGAAATCATCACCTCACAAGATTTTATTTTCCGCTATAAAGGGTTATCAAAAGACTTTAGCAGAACCAGGAGCCTTCCATTTATCACTGTTGTGTTATTTCTCATGAATCTTTTAAGGTCATCCATACAAAATGAGATTGACAACTTTTTCAAAGCCGTCTCCGGTTCCGATGTAACTGACAGGAAGGTCACTGACAGTGCCTTCTGCCAGGCACAAAAGAAACTTAAGCATTCGGCTTTTATAGAACTTATACACAAAGGGGTTGAGTTCTTCACGGCTTTTTTTCCCAGAGACATGGCATGGTTTTCGTCTATTGGCAACAGATGGCTCCACTATAAAGGTGCCCAGAACCGAAGAAGCCAGCGCCTATTTTGGCACCTGGAATCCTCCCAAAGGGGAACGTTGTCCAGTTGCCAGGGTGTCTCAACTGTTTGATGTACTCAACCATATAACCATAGATGTCCTCATTGCTCCTAAATCTCGTGGAGAGCGTAACCTATATTCATATCAGATCGGTTGGACTCAGGCACTGGCAAAGATGAAAAATGTGGGTATCCTACTTTTTATCCGTGAAACAATAGCTCCCATTATT
>JBLIRS010000235.1:0-5975 GCA_049472415.1 bacterium
TGGGACGATGAGATAAATAAACCGATGATCTGTATCCACTGCGGTTATTGTGTAAAATTTTGTCCTCATGGTGTTCTGGGATTAGATAAAAAGGAAGGTGTATAGAATGCTTAATAATGATTCCCTTTTAAATGTTCTTTATGTGGACCTTTCTAAAAAATCATTTTCTATAAAACCAAGGCCGGACCTGTTTGATAAATATATAGGAGGCACCGGTGTGGCCATCCAGCTCCTTCATGAAGAATGTCCCGCAAATTGCGATCCCTTTGACCCGGACAATCCTATAATACTGGCTGTAGGGCCGATGACCGGCCTTTTTCCTCTCGGTTCCAAGACCGTGGCTATTTTCAAATCCCCTCTTACGGGCAATCTGGGAGAGAGCCATTGCGGAGGAAGGAGTGCTGTAGCCATTCGGATGGCCGGATATGGCGCTATTGTCATAAAGGGCGCAAGCAAAATCCCTCTATATCTGGCTGTTCATGGAAACAAAATATTTTTCCGGGATGCCTCTACTCTGTGGGGGATGGGGAGCAGCTTTTCCGTTGGCAGAATCATCAGGGAAAACGAATCCGGCGCAGGGTTAAGAACCATTATGAGAATAGGCAGGGCAGGTGAAAAGCTTATTAAATATGCGTGCGTAACCAGTGAGACATACCGTCATTTCGGTAGATTGGGACTGGGGGCGGTTTTTGGCAGTAAAAAATTAAAGGCCATCACAATCTCCGGAAAATCCTCGATACCTGTAACCAATATGAAGGAATATAAGAAGACATATAACGAAGTGTATCAAGCCGCGGTTGAATCTCCATTAATGAAGAAATATCACGACCTTGGCACAGCGGAAAATATCCGCCCGTTAAATGAATTCGGGGGGCTTCCAGTACAAAATCTTCAAAAAACCCGGTTTGACAAAACCCCCGGGGTTGCAGGTGAGGCTCTGGCGGAGGACTATCTGGGAAGAAGACTTGCCTGTTCTAACTGTCCTGTTGGATGCATCCATATTGCAGCCCTGAGGGAACCCTATGAGGATGAGGCGTATTTTTACAAGACCTCGATGATTTCATATGATTATGAGCCGATCTATTCCCTCGGCACCATGCTTGGCATAACGGACCCTGAAGGGTTCTTAAAACTAATGGATCGTATAGAAGCCTGGGCACTGGACGCAATGAGCGCGGGTGTGGTTTTAGCCTGGGCGACAGAGGCACTGGAACGCGGAATTATTACAGATAAGGAGACAGAAGGGATAAAACTTAAATGGGGAGACTATGAGTCTTATATAAGCGCTGCTAGGCTTATCATTGAACAGCCAAACAAATTTTACAAAGACCTTGGGCAGGGTGTGGCTTACGCTGCGTCCCAATATGGTGGTGAAGACTTCGCCCTGGCCTTTGGTAAAAATGAAATGCCGGGATATCATACAGGACCGGCCGCACATATAGGCGTTCTGATCGGCGCAAGACATAGTCATTTGGATAATGGCGGTTATAGTGTAGATCAAAAAACCCTCGCAAAAAATCCCATGAATCCTGAAGAGCTGGTAGATAGTCTGGTCAAGGAAGAAAAATGGCGACAGATCTTATCAAGCCTGGTTGTCTGCTTTTTTGCAAGGGCTCTCTACAAGCCTGATCTGATAGTACGGGCTCTTTCATTATCAGGTTTTGATTTTAATGAGGATGATCTTAACCGGATTGGTGAACAGATTTATAATGAAAAAATTCGATATAAGATGCAAGAAGGTTTCTCTTTCGACAATATGCAGATACCTTCACGGATCTTTGAAACCCCTACCCCTGTCCGGGAAATGAGCAGGGAATATATTCTTAAGGCATTGGAACACGCGAAAAGGCTTATCGCAAATACTTGAAATAACTTTTAATGAGGCTAAAACATATTAAAATTAAGTAAGGTTATGAGGTTATTAGGGCATGTCAAGATTTTTCAAGAAGGTCTCAAAAAAAGCCGGTCTCGCTCCGGGTTCGCTTATACACATAAGCGAAAAGAAGGTGGAAAAGGCCAAGATAACGGTCATAGACTATGATGAAAATAATCTATTCGAAAAAGAGGCAAAATCCGCGGAGGAATGTATTCCGTTTAAAGAGACTCCAAGTGTTACATGGATCAATGTGGACGGTCTCCATGATATTGAGTTGATCCTGAAGATAGGGGAAAATTTCGATCTTCACCCCCTTGTTCTGGAAGATATTGTGAATACAAACCAGCGTCCGAAATACGAAGATTATGGGAATTATGTCTATGTTGTTTTAAAAATGCTCTATTTCAACGGGGACGCGGATGAGATCAAGGCCGAGCAGGTAAGCATAATTATAGGTGCAAATTTTATCATCTCCTTCCAGGAAGAAGAAGGGGACGTCTTTAATCCTGTCAGAGAGAGAATCAGAAATTCCAAAGGCAGGATTAGAAAAATGGGGGCTGATTATCTGGCCTATGCACTGATGGACGCGATTATTGACAACTATTTTATCATATTGGAAAAGCTTGGTGAAATGATAGAGGATATGGAAGAAGAACTGGTTCAGGAACCTTCTCCAGGGACGCTGCAGATTATCCACAGGTTAAAGACAGAAACCATATTCCTGAGAAAATCGGTATGGCCCTTGAGAGAGGTCATCAATTCTCTGGAAAGAAAGGAATCATCATTAATTCATGAAAACACGGTCCCGTTTTTAAGGGATCTCTATGATCATACCATTCAAGTTATCGATAGCGTTGAAACATTCCGGGATCTGATCTCCGGAATGCTGGACATCTATCTTTCGAGTATCAGCAACAGAATGAACAACATAATGAAGGTATTGACAATAATAGCTACGATTTTTATTCCCTTGACCTTTATTGCCGGTATTTATGGAATGAATTTTAAATTTATGCCGGAGCTTGAATGGCGCTGGAGTTACCCTTTTGTATGGGCGGTTATGATCATTATCTTTATTGGTATGCTATTTTATTTTAAAAGAAAAAACTGGATATAAATTTTTTAAATGAAGATCGGAGCATGGTATCAGGGTGACGGGAAATGCGAATTTTCGGTCTGGGCGCCTTTCTTAAAACGTTTATGCTGTGAAATCGTCAAACCGGATAAATTATCGATCCCACTTCAAAAGGATGAGCTGGGTTATTGGAAAGGTTCAGGCAGCGGTATCTCTCCCGGCTCCCATTACTATTTTAAGCTTGAAGAAAACCTTCTAAGGCCTGACCCGGCATCCCATTTTCAGCCCGAGGGTGTTCACGGCCCTTCAATGGTCATCGACCATGAAAAATTCCAATGGGCCGACGGTTCATGGCAGGGGATTCCCCTTGAAAAGATGATTATCTACGAGATTCACACCGGGGCGTTTACACATGAAGGGACCTTTGAAGCCTGTATCGCAAGGCTCGACAGTCTTCTTGACCTGGGGGTTAATACTATAGAGATAATGCCTGTCGCCCAATTTCCCGGAGACAGAAACTGGGGCTATGACGGCGTCCATCCCTTCGCAGTGCAAAATTCCTATGGCGGGCCTCAAGGCCTTAAGGGATTGGTTAATGCCTGTCATATGCGGGGGATATCCGTTATCCTCGATGCAGTGTATAATCACCTGGGACCAGAGGGGAATTATCTGGCTGATTTCGGTCCCTATTTTACGGATAAATACAAAACACCCTGGGGCAGGGCCGTTAATTTTGACGGCGCATATTCGGACAGCGTCAGGGACTTTGTGATTCAAAATGTCCTGTACTGGTTCGAATACTATCATATAGACGCCCTGAGGCTCGATGCCGTTCATGGCATTTATGATACAGGGGCCAAACATATTTTAGAGGAGCTTGCTGAAAAGGCCGGAGAATTTTCGGATACTCATAAAAAAAAATTCTACCTTATCGCCGAAAGCGACCTGAACGATGTCAGGCTCATCCGAAAAAGGGAATCCGGAGGATATGGCATCGACGCCCAGTGGTGTGACGACTTTCATCATTCGGTTCATACAATCCTTACTTCTGAAAAGAGCGGTTATTATATGGATTTTGGCAAGGTTGAAAACCTGGCAAAATCCCTTAGGGAAGGTTTCGTTTATTCATGGGAATATTCTCCCTATCGTAAAAGGCATCATGGAAGCCCTTCAAGGGATTTGCCGGCCGGCCGGTTCGTGGCCTTTATCCAGAATCACGATCAGGTTGGCAACAGGATGCTCGGAGAAAGACTGTCGCAACTGGTTTCCTTCGAGGCGTTAAAGCTTGCAGCGGGTGTCCTGTTTATTTCTCCGTATATTCCTTTATTATTCATGGGGGAGGAATATGCGGAGGATGCCCCATTTCTCTACTTTATCAGCCACCTGGATGAAAATCTTATCAGGGCTGTCCGGGACGGGCGGAAAAGGGAATTTTCAGCCTTTCAATGGAAAGGAGAGCCCCCTGATCCGCAAAGCCATGAAACCTTTTTGAAGACAAAGCTGCAATGGGAAAAACAGAAAGAGGGGAAACATAAAATCATCCGGGGCTTTTATCAGCAACTTATTCGATTCCGAAAGGAAATCCCGGCGCTTTCCAATCCGGATAAGGATAATATTAAGGCGTGGCATCTGTCTGATAAGGGTATCATCTTTCTCAAAAGAAGGCATACGCGAAGTAAAATTCTTTCCATAATGAATTTCAGTGATCAACAACAATCCTTCCTGGTGGATTTTATCGAAGGAAGAGGGATAAAGCGCCTTGATTCCGGTGAAACCAAATGGATGGGACCGGGCGGCTTTATGCCTGAATATATAGAAAAAGGGCAACATGTGACTATAGGTCCCTCAGGCTTTATATTATACGAGATGGAAACCTGAAATGAACCGCCATATTTGTATTCATGGTCATTTTTATCAACTGCCGAGAGAAAATCCCTGGCTGGAAGAGGTGGAGCTGCAGGATTCGGCCTATCCCTACCATGACTGGAACAAAAAGATCGCTGAGGAATGTTACGCCCCCAATACCGCTTCCAGGATACTGGACTCGGAGCGAAAAATCATTGATATCGTTAATAATTATTCCAAAATGAGCTTTAACGTGGGTCCTGCCCTTCTGAAATGGCTGAAAAAGAATGAGCATGATATCTATAAAGCAATCCTGGAAGCGGACAGGATCAGCCAGGATCGGTTTTCCAGCCATGGATCGGCCATTTCCCAGTGCTACAATCATATGATAATGCCCCTAGCCAACCCCCGTGACAAACGGACTCAGATCATCTGGGGGATAAGGGATTTTGAGGCGAGATTCGGCAGAAATCCCGAAGGAATGTGGCTTCCTGAGACGGCTGTCGATATCGAGACTCTGGATATCATGGCGGAACAAGGGATCAGGTTCACCATCCTTGCTCCCCGTCAGGCCAGGCAAGTAAGAAGGATAGGCGATAAGCAATGGAATAATGTTGCCGGGGCAAAGATTGACCCGAAAAGGTCTTATCTGTTCCGGCTCCCCTCCGGAAGGACGATTACCCTGTTTTTTTATGACGGCCCCATATCCCGTGATATTGCCTTCACGGATATACTAAACAACGGAGAAAATTTTGCCGCGAGGTTATTGAGCGGTTTTTCAGGGCATCAGGATCATCAACTCCTGCATGTAGCAACAGACGGAGAGACCTATGGACATCATTTTAAGCATGGGGATATGGCCCTGGCCTATTGCCTTTACTATCTGGAGACAAATAATCTGGCTAAAATTACTATTTATGGTGAATATCTGGAGGCACATCCCCCTGATCACGAGGTGGAGATCTTTGAAAATTCTTCATGGAGTTGTAATCACGGAATCGAAAGGTGGAGAAAAAATTGCGGATGCAATACGGGTACACATCCCGGCTGGAACCAAAATTGGCGACCGGTTTTAAAAGGTGCAATGGATTGGCTGAGGGATAATCTCATACAGATCTATGAAAGCCAAATGTCGTTTTATATTAAAGATCCCTGGCAAACCAGGGACGATTATATTGC
>JBLIRS010000236.1:0-5963 GCA_049472415.1 bacterium
TGATGGCAACACAAGAATTTGTGGTGCCTAGATCAATGCCTATAACTTTTCCCATCTAATAATCCTCCTTTTTGTTGATAAGATTTCATTTTTCATCATTTATTTTATAATGGGTATCTCACGGCCCCTGTTTTTCCGGTTTTTTGGCTACAGTCACCATGGCTGGTCTGATAAGGCGATCATTCAGAAAATAACCCTTTTTATGCTCTTCAACTATGACATTCGGCTCATGCTCTCCTGATTCAATATGCATCATTGCCTCATGTTTACAGGGATCGAATTTTTCGCCCACAGAGCACTCGTATGCAAGCCCTTCCTTGGCAAGGATATCCTTCAACTGCTTGTATATTAGTTGTACACCTTCTGAAAAACTATTGAAGTCCTTTGATTCTTCGGCTGATTTGATAGCCAGCTCCATGTGATCAAATACCGGTAAAAGGTCTTTGATTAATCTCTCCAGGGCATACTTAAAATATTCGCACTTTTCACGTTCTATCCTTTTTTTAAAGTTTTCAAATTCTGCCTGAGAACGAAGATATCTCTCGTACAATTCCCTGTTTTTTTCTTTTTCGGTTGCCAGTTCCTCGTTCAGTTTTGAAAGAGTATCCTCATCTTTAGATGCAGTATTTTGCATCGGTTTTCCTTCCTCTTGCATTTCAGGCTCTTGAGAGATGGTTTTTTCATCCTGTGACAATCCCATATAATATATACTCCTTCTAAGCAAGTTATTGCATCTGCTGGAAAATCTTTGTCATCATTGCAGCCATCTGGTTAACCGTGTATATGACCTCCTTGTATCGCATCCTAGTTGGCCCTATTACCCCTACTATGCCACAAACCTGTGAGCGAATCTGGTAAGGGCACATAACTAAGCTGCAGTCTTTCATATGAGGATCCAGATTCTCAGATCCTATTACTACCTTAACCCCGGTTTCATCCTGATATTGATCCATTATCTTGATCAGCCTTTCTTTTTCTTCAACAGTGTCAAAAAAAGATCTCATCTTTTGAGGGTCTGAAAATTCGGGCTGGTCCAGGATATTTAGCCGGCCGTCTATATAAACGTCACAAATTCCTTCCTGATCGATAGCATCTTTGCTCATCTGAATGGACTGGCGAATAAACCGGTCATACAATGTTTTTTCATCAGACATGATTTGAAAGATTTTTTCTTTTATCTCCGATAAGTTCAGACCTTCGAATTGGTGATTTACATACCGGGCCATCTTATCCAACTGCTCCTGATGAATAATCTCTTCCGTCTTGATCATTCGGTTAAAGACCAGTCCTGATTGGGATACAAATATGGCCAAACACTGGCGCCCTCCCATATGAACAAAATCAATGTGTTTAAGTGTGAGCTGGGAGACCCTCGGGGCCATAACTACACCTAAATAACGAGACAGGTTCGAAAGAATCGAGGAAATCTTTGAGAGCATTGCAGCCCTTTCCCTGATCTGGATTAGCAAAGATTCAAGATTCTTATGGCTGATCAGGGGTTTTGTTTTTTCCCTGATCAAGCATTCCATAATATGGTTTACCAGGAACCGGTATCCTTTTTCGGTCGGAATTCTTCCGGCGGAGGTATGAGGATGGGTTAAAAAACCCTTTTCCTCCAGATCTGCCATAATGTTTCGAATAGATGCCGGGGAAAGTTCAATATCAATTTTTTTGCTCAGGGTCCTGGAACCTACAGGTTCGGAATTATTTATATAGTTTGTTACAAGGGCAAGAAAGATTAACATTTCCCTCTCGGAAAGTATTTTGTTATTGTCCATTAAATTGTCCTTTTTATTAATATTGTTTGATTTTCGTATTCTGTCATTTGCTGGGTTTTACAGCTTGCCTTTGCAATTATTTAAAATCCTGATTTGGCGCCGTTAAAAAATTTCTTATTAATATAATATCAACCATTGGATTTTTCAAAAAAATAGTCTTTTGCATGATTAGCACTCTTAAATATAGAGTGCTAATCATGTAAAAAATATCAGGAAAAAGCCTAATTGTCAAGATGAGAAATTAAGTCCGAGGGGAGTCATTATAAACTGTAGGGTTGTATAAACAATCAGATATAGGTTATAATAAAATATGGAGATAAGTCTGTTTGGAGAACTTCTAAAAATAATGAAGCGATTGAGAGGGGAGGATGGATGCCCCTGGGACCGCGCCCAGACAATAGAGTCTCTAAAACCCTTTCTGATCGAGGAATGTTATGAAGTGATCGAAGCCATTGAAGAAGGAAATCCTAATAAGATTCAGGAAGAATTGGGCGATTTGCTTTTTCAGATCGTTTTTTTGGCCCAGATCGGTCAGGAACAGGGCAATTTCGATATAACAAAAATTTTAACTACTGTATCCCAAAAAATGGTCCGCCGGCATCCCCACGTATTCTCAGACGGTACGGCAAAAAACGCGTCAGAGGTATTGGCAAAGTGGGAAGAGATCAAGCGAACGGAGGAAGGAAAGGATAATAAAGGCGAGAACTCCTCGGTGTTGGATGGTGTTCCAAAGGGACTCCCGAGCATGACTTATGCTCACAGGGTTCAGGAAAAGGCCTCCAGGGTCGGATTTGACTGGACAAGACTGGAGGATGTAATGGAAAAGCTGGATGAGGAGATTTCAGAATTTCGCGAGGCCCTGGTTGATGGGGATAAAGAAAAATGCAGGTCTGAATTTGGAGATCTTCTTTTTACTATGATAAATATAAGCAGATTTCTTCGGTTTGATCCTGAAGGGGCGCTGAAAAATGCGACAAAAAAATTTATCGAGAGATTTCAGATAATGGAGAGTACAATTCTAAAAAGAGGACAAACCTTGAAAGAGATTGATTTAGCAGAATTAGATATGCTATGGGAACAGGCAAAGAGCAAGTTGTCTTGACAAAAAGCAAGGAATTGTTTTATATATGGATTACTTATTGATTGACTAATTCGATTGCCCCTATTTGATCTAATCCAAAGAAGCGAGGGAAGAGAAATGATAAAAGACGTGCTGCAGGAAATTGTTAAGGCCATCGTGGACAACCCAGAGCAAGTTAAAGTGAGTGAAATTGACGGAGACCAGACGGTTATCCTGGAAGTGAGTGTGGCCGATGGTGATCTTGGCAAGGTGATCGGCCGCAACGGTCGAACTATTACCGCTATAAGAAGCATCCTTGCAAGTGTCGGGGGTAAAAATGGGAGACGATATGTGCTGGAGCTTGTGGAGTAAATATTGATAATATGCAAAATCAATATATATAAAAAATTGGCCATATCTTTGGGCCTGAGATGGTCAAAGATATATTTAGGACGGTGGATATGTTCGGCGATATAGGCTGTAATGATGAGAAAGACATAAGCGTGAACGTAATGAAAAAGGAATTGTTCGATTTAGAAATGGACTGGGAAAGGCTCGGTAAGGAAGTTCGCAGGGACATCCTAAGGATACTTGCTAAAGCAGGTTCAGGCCATACGGGCGGCTCACTCTCCATTGTGGAAATCCTCCTGGCTCTTTACTACGGCAAGATGCGCCATAGGCCCAAAGAACCGGACTGGCCTGATCGGGACAGGTTCGTGCTTTCTAAGGGGCACGGGGCCCCGGCGCTGTATGTCGTATTGGCAAAACTTGGCTATTTTGACCTTTCCGAGCTTGATAAACTCAGATGTGTATGTGCAATGCTACAAGGGCATCCTTATAATTGTAATACACCGGGCATAGAGATCTCTACCGGATCACTGGGCCAGGGGCTCTCTGTAGCCAATGGTATGGCCCTGGCCGGAAAACTGGATAAGAAACCATACCGGGTTTACGCATTGCTGGGGGATGGAGAGGTCCAGGAAGGCCAGATTTGGGAGGCGGCCATGACTGCAGCTCATTATCAACTGGACAATCTTTGTGCGTTGATAGACTTCAATAAACTCCAGATCGATGGCCCTGTAAGCAAAATCATGGGGGTAGAACCGCTGGAGGCTAAGTGGAGGGCCTTTGGCTGGGAGGCCCATGAGGTTGACGGCCATAATGTTGAGGAGATAAAAGAAAGGCTTGACACGGCGGAAGAGATTAAAGGAAGGCCTTCTATGATAATATGTCATACGGTAAAGGGAAAGGGTGTTTCTTTTATGGAGAACAAGGTTGAATATCATGGTGTGGCCCCCACGTCCGAGGAACTTGAGCGTGCTTTGGCTGAGCTCTCTTTAGGGAGGAATTCTAAATAATGCTTGGAACAAGGGATGTTTACGGAGATATTCTTGTCGAGTTAGGAGAAAAGAACAAAGATATAGTGGTGTTGGATGCCGATCTCTCGTCATCTACACGAACATGCAAGTTTGCCCGTGCTTATCCGGAACGGTTTTTTAATATGGGTATTTCGGAGCAGGATATGATTTCAACTGCCGCAGGATTGGCTACCTGTGGAAAGATCCCTTTTGTAAGCACATTTGCAGTCTTTTTAACCGGCCGGGCGTGGGACCAGATTCGACAGTCTGTGTGCTATTCAGATCAAAATGTTAAATTGGTTTCCACTCATGCGGGTATTACAGTGGGAGAGGATAGCGCCACGCACCACGCAAATGAAGATATTGCCCTGATGAGGGCATTGCCGAACATGATTATTATATGCCCGGCTGATGGGATTGAGACGGCACAGGTGATCAGGACAGTAGCTAATCAGAGAGGGCCGGTATATGTCCGTTTAGCCAGATGCAAATTTCCTGTGATTTATGATGATAATTATCATTTCCAGATCGGAAAGTCTGATATGCTTAGAGACGGAGACCATGCAACCATTATCGCCATTGGTATCATGGTATCCCAGGCCCTTGAGGCAGCCGAGAGTCTGGCCAAAGAGGGGATTGCCGTGCGTGTGATTAATATGTCGACCATAAAACCCATTGATAAGGAAGCAATAATTAAGGCAGCCTCTCAAACAGGGGCTATAGTCACATCCGAAGAACACTCCATAATAGGGGGGCTCGGAAGTGCCGTGGCCGAAGTGCTGGTCGAATCAAATCATCCATGCCCTTTGAAAAGGATAGGTACGAAGGATTGCTTCGGTGTTTCCGGAAAGCCTGATGAATTATTGGAAAAGTTCTGTCTGGGGGTTAAAGATATCATTGAGGCGACAAAAGAGGTTATAAAACGGAAGTCCGGTTTTTTTCCTGCTAAATGATGGATCATGGAATCCTTTTCCAATGTCCCAGCCATTCAGATGTTTCATGTCTCAAAGAGGTTCAAACATAAATGCCAGGCCTTGGATGATATCAGCCTGGATGTAAGAAGCGGGGAGTTTGTTTTTCTTACCGGCCCCAGCGGGGCCGGCAAAACCACTTTCCTGAAGCTCCTCTTTGTCGAAGAAGTTCCTTCCTTAGGCCGGATCATAGTTTTAGGCAGAAATCTAAGCCGGATCAGGGAATCCAATTTGCACCACTTGAGACGTCAGGTCGGGGTAGTATTCCAGGATTTTCGCCTTCTCAAAAACAGAACTGTTTTTCAAAATATCGATTTTGTCCTGCGCTTGTTCGGCCATTCTCCGAAAAATAGAAAAAGAAAGGCATGGAAGGCATTAGAAATGGTAGGGCTGGAGAAGAAGATAGATGCCTATCCCATGGAGCTTTCAGGCGGAGAGCAACAGAGGGTAGCCATTGTGAGGGCATTGGTCAACAATCCCCCCCTTGTTTTGGCGGACGAGCCTACAGGCAACCTGGATCAAGAGCGGGAAGAAGAGATTATGGAGACCTTTAACCAGATCAATATGCGGGGAACAACACTTATTGTTGCTACCCATAATCAATCCATAATCTCCAGGATGGGAAAAAGAACCGTTTATTTAAATAATGGAAGGATAGAAAAAGAGGTCCCTGGTCATGAGCAGATTGAGAGTCCTGTTTTACAGTCTTGAAGACAGCCTTTATAATATCAGAAGGGGCGGAGTGACCGGTATAGTCTCAATTATTACAATAGCTTTCACTATGCTCAATCTGGGT
>JBLIRS010000237.1:0-5949 GCA_049472415.1 bacterium
TTCCCTTTTGCCGCGAAGCACTTTCATTATGCTGCTGGTAATTCCAATGTCAAGGGGACAATGTCAAGGGGACGACAATGTCAAGGGGACTGTCCCTCTGACATTTGATCCAATCTGCTAGCATTAGGAAATTCCGAAAAATTTTGATTTAATCCGGGAGGGGTAGGGGGGCGGGCAAGAAATGCCACCCCTCCCGGATTTGTGAGGACTTTTTCTTTCAAATTCTTAGGAGTGATTTTTCAGTTTTTGTAATACCTTCACATCTGGGTATTGACTTCCATTTCCATCTCTATTGTTTCATCATATGGAAGAGATGGCTCCAATGATATGCTATCCTCTTTGAAATTGCCCTCGAAGTATTCCTGCACAGTATCAGATTCAAATTTCTCTAAGTCAGTATCATCCGCAGGGGCTATGATGGGACGCAGCCTGACAATCTTAATAGCCGCTAAGCGGGTCGAAGCTTCCCTTGCCCTGTAAATTAGCTTATAACTCCCCGGTCTTAATAGATAGATGCATGGGACAGCCCTCTCATATGGCTTATAATACGCATTCCAATGGCATACATCCTGCCAGTGCCATGTATTGTATTGGCCTTTTGGATTAAATTCATACCTGTCATGAGCGGTTTTGACCAGATAGAACCCGCCATTGTAATTCGTTGCCGGAAAAGGAACACGCGTATCTCCCCTCTTGATCTCAACAAAGAAAGAATCATGCCCGCAGTCTTTGGCCCAGACCAGATTGCTTATCTTATAAATCCCCCATCTGGAGATTTTAAAGGAATAAATCGCCTCAGCGTCCGTTTTATTATCGGTGCAATTCACCAGTGAGGTGACATAAGCCTTTATATCCTTATAGATTCTTGACCCATCAAAATAAAAGTTGTAGTTTTCAGGATATGGTGATTTGTCCGCATCAAATTTTACCATCATCTCCCCTGTCAATTCCCCATTTTCAGGTGCATTTATCTGAATAATTTCGGAAACAGCATCGATAGGTTCTGCAATAAAGTCTGCATTTACTGCGGTTTTTGTTGTAGACGGTATAACAGTTGGCACAATCTGTCCCACTCCTGAGCTGAAGTACGGATTAGAAAAGGACGGCGTATAATATGGTACATATTGGTTTGTCAGAGTCAATTGAGGAGTAACACCAATAGGCAAAGAATAATACATATAACTTGAATAAAAGCTATAGTCAGTTTGCGCGTAAATATTGGGCACTGCAAAAGAAAGGCCGATGATTCCCATAATTATCAATATTAATACATACAGAAAAAATTTATTCTTGGATTTCATTTGTTTTTCCTCCTTAACGTATTAAAATAACCATTTTACTTATGATCAAATCCCATTCATATACTTTACAACTTAATTACTAATTCCTCTCCTCCTTGAAATTAAGGTACAAGTTTCAGGTAATAAAACAATTTCTTCTATGTTATCTAAAACATCACCTCCTTTTTTTGTTTTTTATAAATAATAGAGGTCCATTCATTACAAAAACCTTTCAAATTTTGTTACAACATTTTGTTTATGAAATAGTTTTGTGGTGATAAGGCAGCAGGTTAAAACAAAATTGGAATTTTGTGGCAAAATATTATATTGTGTTGAATGTATGATAATTAACAATACACATATCTCTGACAAGGACCTTTTGGATGAGTGTCTGAAAGGCAAGGAATGGGCATGGGAAATATTCTATGAACGATTTTCATGCCTTGTTTCTTCAGTAGTCAAAAGGACTGCATCACGATATAGACATATTTCAAATGAAGAAGAAATAAGTGATTGCAGTCAGTTCGTGTGGGCTTCATTGATAGAAAAGGACTGTTATATATTAAAAAAATGGGGGGGAAGATGTTCACTTGCAACCTGGATCAGGGTGTGCGGCAGCCATTCCGCGTCCGGGTATTTCAGATCACTTACAAAAGAGCTCCATACAGCCAATATTGACGAGATTCCCCCTTCATCCGTACATATCACAACTCATTCATCACAAGACACCTTTGATGAGGTAAGCAGGAATGAATTGCTCGATAAAATCCTATCTATTGTTGAAAATAAGCTATCCAGGCAGGAGAAGCTTTTTGCCAGACTGTATTGGTTTAAGAAACTGTCTCCTGACGAAATCTCAAAGATCTTAAACATCTCATTGGAAAATACATATATCCTGAAACACAGGGCTGAAAAGAAAATAAAGAGGCATATGAAAGGGTAAAACGTGCATGAAAACCATGCAATCACAGGATTTACAAGAATACCGGTAGCGGGAATCCGGATGAAAAACGGCATCTGAAAAAATTGGCTGATATTTTGCATAAAAGAAACTGTAAGGAAAAATTAATTTTTTATCTCTATATATTATAAAGGCGGTTATAGATACATGCCGGATCTTCTTATTACAGGAGATTAAATAATGAAAGAAGAAAATTTTGACGATCTGATGTACCAGGCCTTTGCCAAAAAAGAAAAACAAAGGATGGGGACAGACCATAATCTGGATAGGAAACAGGAATGTCTTTCTGATGAGCAAATCTCCCATTATATGGAATCTCTTCTTTCGGATGCCGAACGGGAAAGGGTTCAGGAGCACCTTTTTGACTGTCCCTTTTGTCTTCAGCTTGTCATTGATGTGGTCAAATCAGAGGCTTTGGAACAGCAGGAAATATCAAAGGCACGGGAAAGGATGGAATCCGAGCATCCGGCAAAAAGGGGCCTTGACGAAATAAAGGACGCGGTTATTAAACCTTTAAAGATTTCCCTTGCCTGGGTTGGAGGGCATCTCAGATTAAAAGAAACGGATGCCATGTTTATGCCCTTCTGGAATGAATTAAGGCCTGTTCTTGTGCGAGGCGGCTCCCCCAAAAAGGCTCTCTCCCTGCCCCCCTTTTCAAAAACCTTTGAAAAGTACAAGGTCAGGATCCGTGTCATGGAAGAGGAAGAAGGGAAGTGCACAATCCAATGTGAGATTATTCCATTGGCTGAAACAGAAGAACGCCCAAGGATCAAGGTTGAGCTTGTAAAGTCGGACCGAATGCTTCGTTCCTTTCTCCTTGAAAATGATTCCATCCTGTTTCAGGGGATCCCTCCCGGTGAATATATAATAAATATCCGGGATGAAGGACGATCGGTCGGTGATATATCCATAAAAATAAAATAGGTAACATTTTAGTTCTTTGAAAGGATTAGGTGGTGTCATGACCCCGCGAGCACACAAAGAAAAAGGCCCCTTTAAACGAATAAAATGTTGCCGAAATAGAAGGTGAAGCGCTATGAGCCTTTCAAATCCTCATACAAACAGCCAAAACGACACCATAATAGATCTCAAGGTCCTGCATGAAATCCCGGGCCAAAAACTTAGTCTGTTCTTTGAGGAAAAAAGAAAGGGTGAGGAAGGCCCCCTCCAATCCTATATCAACACCAACATTTCTCCGTCAGGCCTCAAGTCCGTCTCCAACGAGATATATTCCCTATTATATGCCTCCGTCTATTCATCAGAATACGGCAAGGGGAATATCACAAAAAAATTACAGCAAGCCGGCCTGGATCTATATAATTCCATCTTTCCCATACCCATTAAGAAAAGGCTTGCTGCTGCCGGTTCAAAAAACCTTTACCTGACAATCAATGACTCCCTTCTCCATATCCCCTGGGAGCTTGCCTATGATGGTGAGGAATTTTTTTGCCTGAGGTTCAATATGGGCAGAAGGGTTTACACCTCACATCCCACAGTCAGTCATAAGGCTTCGGATCGTAAGAGGATCAGGATGCTGATCCTTGCGGACCCGAAAAACGATCTGCCGAAATCCTATCAGGAGGGGATTCTTCTGCATAAGAAGCTGGAAAACAGGGGGGACCTTCTGGATGTCAATATCGTTTCCACATCCATAGATTCAAAAATGGTCTCCCGCCAGATCTTTGAATACGATATCATTCATTACGCGGGTCATGCCGTATACAATCAGGACAATCCGGATATGAGCGGCTGGGTGCTTGAAGACGGCATATTAACAGCTCAAAGGATCATGCAGATGGCAGGGTGTAAAAAACCGCTCCCTGCACTGATATTCTCAAATGCCTGTCAAAGCGGCCAGACCTCGGAATGGACCGGTACGGATCACAAGGATTGGGACCATTATTATGCCTATGACCTGGTAAATGCCTTTCTGCGCTCAGGCGTGCAACATTATATAGGCACATTTCAGGATGTGAAGGACATGTCCGGTCTTTCCCTGGGATTACACTTCTATGAATTGATGGCACAATCCCGCAGTATCGGCGATGCCCTTCGAAATGCGAGAATCCGGTTTATAAATGGATGCGAAGAGCATGGTAAAAATAATCTTTTCTGGGCCCATTATGTGCTCTACGGAGATCCGACAACCTGCTATTTCAGGCATATTCAGCCGCACGAGGAGACAGGGGAAGGACAGCAAGCCCGGGGAATCATAGAGAAGGATCATCGGGATGCTTTATTTATAGGGTCTCCCTGCCATACCGGCAGCGATACGAGGGCAACGGATTCATCCGGTTTGACATCCGCCCGGACCGGGAATGAAGCCTTTGAATCCTCTTATCATAAGGCCACAAGAGCAGCCAGAGGGGTCCTTGCGTCTAAAAAACCGGGCAAGTGGATTGCGCTAGGAGTTATAACATGCATATTCCTTTTCCTTTTTTTCATAAGGTTTCGGTCCCGACCGGCAATAGAGGATACAGGAGGATACAATAAATATACGGACATTGAATGGGAGGAAAAAAAGTGGGAGATTGTCGAAAGGATCATCGATAATATGAGACAGGGATACAGCCGCACAAATTCATACACTGGCAAGAACGCTCCCCCTTATGCATCCTCTTCAACCGCCAATAGTAAATACACGCTTTGCATTGTCCCTTCCGATCCTGTTAAAAGGGATAAAGACACTGAACTCCTTGTGGAGGAACTGCTCACTTTTTTTGAAAAACAACCGGACTATATCGTCGTGGAGAGGGAGCGCCTTGATTTTGTGATAAGAGAGCTTGAATTGAAGACATTAAATCTCACTGAAGACAAACTCCGCTTTTCCTTACAAGAGATCTTTGATGCCCGCGGGATACTGTTTGTAAAGGCTTTTGAACACCCCGGCCGCCTTCCCGTTTTTAATAACAGGAAGGAGGCTTTCCTCCGTCTTGTTGACACAAAAACTACAGCCATAAAAGCGCGGGTTACGGAATTTTTTGACCCATATGACATAAAAGGGGCAGGCAGGCTCCTTGGTGAACAACTCATAGCATCCTTGGAGAAAAGGATGGAAGATAGTATGGACAATGATGGAAATGCGCAGTGAGTCTCTCAAAGAGCATATTTTTCCACTTATCCTCTGTCTCCTCCTTATCTCAGGCTGTGCCGTAGCTGAGCGTTCACCCTGTTTAAACAATGAGCCTCCTCCCGAGTGCAGGCGCCGCTATGACTGGGAATGCTGTTACCGAAGCGGTCTCGCCTACGCACGGGGAGGATGCCCGGATAAGGCCATATCTGAGCTTCACACCGCAATCTCACAGAATCCAAAGGACAGATGGAGGACAAGGACATACGGCATGCACTTTCTGGACTACTTCCCTCACAGGGAGTTGGGGATCGTCTATCTCAACCAGGGACGTACAAGTGAGGCCATCGATGAACTTTCACAATCCCTGGAATCGGCAAAATCCGCCAGGGCAACCTATTACCTCAATGAAGCAAGAAGGAAGTGGCTGGAGGAAACAGGGCTCGATACAACACCGCCCTCCATCCTCTTTCCCGGAAGGCCGGATGACTACCGGACTGTAATCCATACCTCTCAATCTACCTTTGTGATAGAGGGAGAGGGCAGAGACGATTATTTTGTATCCGAGATCACTATTCATGGTGAGCGGTTGTTTGTTGATCTGGCCCGGCCCGCCATTCCATTCAAGAAAGAGGTAA
>JBLIRS010000238.1:0-5897 GCA_049472415.1 bacterium
GATTGTTCAGAACCTGGCACAGTCCTATGAAAATCTCAAGATATTCAGGCAGAAGACCAATCTGGGCAAGGGGATGGCCATAAGAAGGGCGTTGGATGAAGTTACAGGGGATATTGTGCTTATTCAGGATGCGGACCTGGAGTATAATCCCAATGATTACGAGAAACTAATAAAGCCCATATTAGACGGAGAGGCTGACGTTGTCTACGGCTCCCGTTTCGTTTATTCCGAGGCAAGACGTGTCCTCTATTTTAAGCACACATTAGGAAACAGATTCCTGACGTTTCTATCCAATTGGTTTACGGATCTGAATCTCACCGATATGGAGACGTGCTACAAGGTTTTCAAGGCATCCATCATAAAAAGTCTGCCGTTGAGATCGAAAAGATTCGGGTTTGAACCGGAAGTGACAGTAAAGATTGCAAAGAGAAACGTTAGGATCTTCGAAGTACCCATTTCTTATTTCGGCAGGACTTATCAGGAAGGTAAAAAGATTACCTGGAAGGATGGCCTCTCAGCCATGTGGGTCATATTAAAATATTATTTCATTGACGATATTTACAAGGAAGGTGATAAAAGAATACTCTTCGCCATGTCTAAAACCCACCGCTTTAATAAATGGCTGGCCTCATATTTGAGACCTAATTTAGGGAATATCGTATTAGAAATAGGCTCCGGTATAGGGACAATGGCATTGGAACTGTTACCCGCAGAGCATTATACCTGTTCCGATATCGACACGGTTTATATCCAGTCATTAAACAATATGTTCTTGAACAGACCAAATGTGGATGTAATCAAGTTAAATATCGAAGATGAGAATGATATCCACGAAATCAAAAAAAGATACGACACCGTATTATGTATTAATGTGCTGGAGCACCTTGAGAATCATGCTCAGGTTCTGCAGAATATACATAGGTTGCTGACAAAAAAAGGTAAGATTATTCTAGTTGTGCCTAATTCTCCACGTCTTTATAACTCGCTTGACAGGGTTTTGGCCCATAAAAGACGATATAAAAAAAAGGAGATAGAAGAACTTTTAGCTGAAAAGGGGTTTGCCGTTGAATATCTGAAAACATTTAATAAGATTAGCTTTCTGGCCTGGTTTTTCAATGGCAACATACTTAAAAGGAGGCATTTCAGTAAAATACAGCTAAAATGCTTTGATCTTCTTGTCTGGTTTTGGAAGATGATAGATCCCTTTCTTCCCTGGCCCGGACAATCAATCGTAGTTGTGGCGAAAAAGATCTAGCTGTTGAGATTCGATAGCCTCGTAAAAAGTTCATTGGAGGGGTCAGTGCCCCTTTTACGGGTTTATCAATATTTACAAAAGGAATCGGTGAAATAATGAAGAAAACAATTTTATGTATTGACGACCAAGAAGAAATCCGTGATCTGCTCCGTGACTATCTGGGTTCTCTGGGGTTTAATGTCATTACTGCGGCGGATGGAGATGAGGGGCTAAAAAAGGCCCTGGAGGAGCAACCCGATCTTATCTTTCTGGATATAATGATGCCCAAAAAAAACGGATACGCTGTATTGAGGGAATTGAAATCCAACTGCAAATTATGGGATATACCCGTCATTATAGTATCTGTTCAATCAGGGATGGAGGATATGTGTCAGTTGGAAGGGGCTAACCACTTCTTCTCTAAAGGTTTCAGATTGAAGGAGATTGCAGAAGCAGCAGAGAAGATCCTGCATGAAAAAGGTTTGACTGCTCATTGATTACGCCTTAAGAATGGTAATGATAAAACAAAAAAACGGTTTTACAATGGTAGACATCGTTGTAGTGATCTCCATAATGTTTATATTCTCCGCTATCGCAATAACCAGGATCACTTCCTATAACACAGTGAAGCTCTTTAGCGTGGCAAATAAACTCGCCATGGATATAAGATATACTCAGCAACTGGGCATCAGCAAACAGAAACATTGCGGTCTCTCTTTCGATCCGGGCAATGATAGCTATTTCGCTTATATAGATGCCACCACGGACAAGGCCACTGATCCTTTTTCCCGCGGGGATCTGATTGTGAATTACCAGACGGATCCTTATTACAGAGGAGTGGATCTGGTAAGCACAAGCTTTGGGAACAAATTGATATTTGACCAGGTGGGAAAACCACTCGACAGTTCAGCAGTAGCCCTGGCTTCTGACGGGCAGATTGTTCTTCAAACCCAGGGGGAATCCGTGACAGTATCCATTACGCGAGAGACCGGAAGGGTTTCCATACAATGAAAACCTGTGCCGGTTTTACTTTGATAGAGGTTGTCATATTCATAGCCGTGGCCTCGGTCGGCTTTTTAATCCTGTCCGCTTCCTATTCCGGTATTTTAGAACATAGCGCTGTAGGCGAATACCTGAGTACTGCAACGGTTCTTTGTGAGGGGAAAACCGAAGAAATAATGGCAACCTGCACATTTGATACTATTTCCAATATATCTCCCACAGCCTTTGATCCCCCATTTGACGCTTACACGTATCAGGTAAACTGGTTTTACGCGGATTCCGGGAATCTGAATATGGATGCAGGCAGCTCAACAGAATATAAAAATGTCCGGATAACCGTTGATCATGATTGTATCGAACCGGTATACATGACTACTATTTTGACGGATTACTAATGGATTATTTAATTAAAAAGAATAAAGGCTTTACACTAATCGAGATCCTGATTACCCTGGTTGCCATGACAATACTATTCGGTGTCGGGGCACAGATTTTGAATAACGCATTGCTTTCCTGGAATATAGTTACCCTTCGGAAAGGTATGCTTTACAACAGCCGTCTGGGTATGACCAGGATGCTTCATGACATTCGTCAAGCGGATATTACAAAAATTACGACATTCGAACCTACACATTTTGCATTCACTGATATCAACAATAATCCTTGCGACTTTGAGCAGGTTGGGACAAACCTTTTAAAGAACGGCGATATTCTGGCCGACAGCCTGAAAAGTACAAACGGCCTTCAATTTGCTTATCTGGACCTCAACGGTAATGCGGCAGGTGTCGCTTCCGCCATATACCGTGTTAAGATAAGGCTCGACTTTCAGAATGGGGGCCAGATCTTATCTTTCAACTCTGAAACAAGAATCAGAAATCTATGAAAACGGATAAAGGCTTCGGTTTAATTATGGCTGTTTTTGTTATATTAATACTCTCGCTACTCATACTCTTTTCAACATCCATGTTTTCCTCGGACATCGAAATCGCCCTGGACTCTTTGCGCTCGACCCAGGCACTTTTCCTGTGTGAAGGCGCCTTGAATTACTGTATCAAGCATGAATTGATAAATGATCCCGATTGGTCTGACAATACCGATACAATCAATAAGCCCCTCGGCAGGGGCGTCTTCTCCATTTACTATGATCCTAATCAGACCACAACCACACAAACAACGGTCCATGTAACGGCTACTGTGGATGATATCACCCGGCAGATTACAAGAAGTTTTCAAGCTGAAGGGTGGCCTGATGAATCCGCTGATTTTCCTTACAGCCTCTATACATCCGCTGATTTAAGTATAACAAAATCTACCGGCATCTCCATAGAGACACCTTACGAGACGAACAATTCGAGTGTTCAGCATATAAATTGTGATTTTGGGTACTATGCGGGTATTGCCGATACCACAATGTCCACTGACTGGATACTATCCAATGTGTCCGGGCAGGTATATACAGGGATCATCTATGTCAACGGAATGGTGGAATGGACTAAATGCAACAACATGACTGTCAACGGCACTATCATTGCCACAGGTGATATTACTATCAGCGGATGCGATGGTATTACAATTGCCCCTTCGGGCAATTATCCTGCCCTTGTATCAGGCACTGCCATTAAGACGCAGAAAAGCGGAGGTACCAAAAACCGGAATCTGGATATCCGGGGAATGGCCTTTTCAGGAGGTTATATATCAATTTCAGATGTCCAGATCCTTTTCATGACCGGCATCCTGTATTCGGTACAAAACATACAGATTAAAAATACCGATGATTTCCGAAGCGATGCCAGTATAATCGCCCAATCCTCGATTACCTTTGATACATGCTACGGAACCGGCCCCGATATTAACTGGGGCAGCAGGGTCCTGGATGAACCCCCGGGATTTACATGGGGTGGAGGGGGGATCATCATGGGCGCATGGGAAGAGGTCTACTAAAACGACCTTTTTTCTAATCCCTTAAACCTGCCTTTTTGTGATAAAAAAACAAGAATTTGACGATATAAAATCTATAAAGGATACATCTATATCCGTATGCATAATTCAAAAAATATTCATGAAGTTTTCATCAGCCTATTGAGGTATATCAGGTGTTGAATGCAGAACTCAATTCATTTTACGGATGGATGAGCGGCATATATAAGGTCTTTTCAGATAGATTGAAAGGGACTAATAAATTCCAGCTCAACTCTTCAAAAACCCAAATAGGTTTGGACATTGGCAGCGATTCAATTAAGCTGGCGGAAGTAAGGATAAAAGGTGAATCCGGACAACTGCTCTATTATAGAATTATTCCTGTTTCCCATTTAAAAGGCAGATCCCTTGAGGAAAAATCCACTGAGATCTCGGAAATTCTCAGGTCCAGTCTGAAAAACAGGGATAAGGTCCCTATATTTACAGCCGTTTCTGGCTCTGATGTCATCATTAAGAGTTTCAATATTTCACGCCTTTCCGGAGCCAAATTGAGAAACGCCATCTTTTGGGCAAGCAAAAAATATGTCCCTTTCCCCTTAGAGGAGGCCTATTTCGACTACAGGGTCATTGGTGATATTGAAGAAAGGGATATAAAAAAGAAGGAGGTCATGGTTGTCGCTGCGGCAAGGCAATTGATCCACAGCACCCTTAGTATTTTTGAAAAATCGAGATTGAACATTTCAGGGATCACCGTGACACCATTTGCGTTGTGGAATTTTTTAAAGTCCATAAAAACAGACCTTTCAAATATCGCCTTGATTGATATCGGGGCCGAAAATACCACAATTGCCGTTTTTCAGAACAGTTCACTGAAGTTTGCCAGGGAGATCGTAACTTCCGGTTATAGCATCACTGACTCTATTGCATCTTCAACCTCTTTATCCTTCGAAGAAGCCGAAAGATTAAAAAAAGAGTACGGCCTCTCAAAAAAGGCTGTGCCCGATGGATTAGATACAGCCGTAATCCCGGTTGTTGAAAGGCTTATTAATGAAATCCAGAGATCCTTATCTTTTTATAAGGATAAGCACCCTGAGTTTACACTTGAAAAGATTTATCTGACAGGAGGAACGGCAAGGCTGAAAGGATTGGCTCAATGCATGAAGAACAGGCTGAATACAGAGATAGAGGTCATAAATCCATTTGAAAAACTGGAAAAGATATCTCCCCCGGATCCCGAGGATTTCGATCAATTGGCTCCTGTGTTCACTAAGGCGATAAGCCTGGCCTTAAAAACAGATGAAGGCATTGATCTTCTTCCTCCCGAGACAAGACATCAAAGGATGATAACCAGACTTTTTCCCATCCTGAGGGTTTCTGCCATGTTCATAATCCTTTTTTGTTTTATATTATCCCTGGATATCCTGGCCCGGGTGCATATCAAAAAAAAATCGTTAAACCTCTGGGAATCCAATATGCAGAGGCTGAACCATTTGCTGATGAGTCCCGGACAAATTCAGATAAAAAGTGATCGATACAAAATCATGCAGGAAACATTGGATGAAATGGAAAAAAAAGAGATCATAGATCCTTACATATTGAAGGAGATGACCAATATTATTCCTCAAAATATTGTGCTGGAAAATTTATCCGTTTATTCCCCTGAAGAAGCGAAAGAACATAAAAATGAATCAAGGGGCAAACAATTTCGGTTAAAAGGAATCGTATGTGGAAAAGAGGTCGATTT
>JBLIRS010000239.1:0-5891 GCA_049472415.1 bacterium
CTTGCAGGTTGGAGCATGATATGCCTTCCGGCTATATCAGAAAATGCCTATGTTTTGTCATTATTTCCTGATGCAAAAGTTATTTATGGTTATGAAAAGGGAAAAGGATATGTACGTGTCAAAGATGGAGAAAATATGGAGGTTAGAAAGGGATATTGGATATTATTAAATGAGGCAAAAACTTATACTCTGACAGGAAGGCCTATAAATAATTATACCCTTTCAATAAATGAAGATGGATGGCATATGATTGGAGGATGTACATTATCAGCTAAAGCGTTATCAGATAATTGCACTATTAAAGTCATCTATGGCTATGAACAAGGATCTGGATATACACGGGTTCCTGACTCAGAATATTTACAGCCTGGCAAAGGATATTGGATACTGTTTGAAGGTGTTACTGATCAAGCGAGCTTAAATGTTCAAGTAACATTGGAATAGCGATTTTCATAGGCTATATTTTCGGCCAATTTAAAGCATTAGATTTTCTATCTACCTAATTATTCCATTATTACTTATTGTCGCTTTCAAATTACGATACTTTTTGTTATCCTCAAATATAAGGCTAAACAAAACAGAAAAACATAAAAAAAGGAATATAAATGTGAAGAAGAAAAGAAATGCTTTAGAAAAGGTGGCTGAATTAGCACACAATTTGTCAGTAATTGACAAACTGCGATTAATTGAAAATCTTACTCGTGATATAGAGGACTCCATTCAATCTCAAGGAACCCAATGACGACATTCATTACGAGGTGTATTAAAGGGATGTTCAATTAGTGGAAAAGATATTGATCAATCACCTCAGGAAATGTGGAGTAATTTTCCTCGGGAGGATTTTTGATGCCCAGTGCTGTGACTGATACTTATGCTCTTCCTGATTTTTAGTAATAATGTTTATACGAAATTGAAATATTGCTAACAAATCATAAGCCGGGGGGGTGGTCTAAAAAATGTCTTATCCGTCTTTAGAAGGAATCTTATACTCGACTTGCACCAGGACCTTGCCTCACCCCTTATATATTTTAACCACCCAGGTATCTTTTCATTTCGAGCCCAAGCATGATGGGCAAGAGCATACGCGGCAACCGTTCTTGACATATACCTTTTTTCTCCTGATAAAAGAGGCAGACGGCCTGCCCTGTTCACTATAAATACCCCCATACCGAAGAAAATAGCTGTCAGGTCAGTCAATGCCTCATCGTCCGGGCTAAATACTGATGATAATCCGGAGTGAAGCAAAAGATGGTGAGATAGTTCATGTGCCAGCACGGCAATTACCAAATCCGGAGTTTTCACTATACTCTCCTCAACATATACTGTAGGTTTGAGGCCTGGCTCATACCTGCCGATCGAATAGGATCCAAAATTCATCCGCACACCGCTTTCTAATAACACCCGTGTCTCATCCCTATATTTTCTTATATTCACCTTATAAGGATCGATCTCCAAATGCCTGCATACAATTAAAAATAACTCAACAAGTGCCTCATTTGACCCATCATATTCTGTTTCCAAAGGGAAATTCTCTTTAGTAGGAAGTATCCCCTCGTTTTCAATAAAACGATAGTAACCGAATTCTTTGCCCAGCCAGTTTAATCTTAATTCCACCCATTGTTTATCCTTGGGCAATAATGGACAGGATGGTTTAAATAAATTTGAAATTAAATTAGTTATTTTCATTGGCAGTTTTGCAATTCTATTGAATGTAATATCACCTCTTTCATTTTTAAAATATATATTACAGGATTAAAATGTGCAATATCTTCTCATGGAAGGTGTATCATTGTTTTTTATTTTTTTATTAGATCCTTTCAAATTATAATGCTTTTTGTTATCCTTAAACCATAAATGTTAAACAGAACAAAAACCTGGAAAAGAAATGGATATAGGTGTATGGGCTGGGCTGATTTCCTTCCCTGGGATTATAGGGCAATAGGGGCAATATAAGAAATCATGATAAGACAGGAAAAATTCGGACATTCAAAAGAATCTCTGCCCATGCAGGGTGAGATGGAAAGAATCGTCTACCAGAGCGATGAGGACAGTTATACGGTGGCCAGGTTCAGGCCTTCAGGGCAGCCGGAGGAGATTACCATAACCGGCAATCTGGCGGGTGTCAAGCCGGGAGAGATTCTGAAATTAAAAGGGGCTTGGTTCACTCATAAGAAATTCGGACCACAGTTTCGCGTGGAAAGCTTCACATGCCTTGTGCCTTCCAGTGTCAGGGGGATAGAGAGATATCTTTCTTCGGGCCTGATCAAGGGGATCGGCCCTGTTATGGCAAAGAGGCTTGTTCAGATGTTCGGAGAGGAGACACTGGAGATAATCGAATCAATGCCTAAAAGACTAAGTGAAGTGGAAGGGATAGGGCCTAAAAGGGTTTCCATGATTATTGAGGCATGGGAGGCCCAGAAAGAAATCAAGCAAATCATGCTGTTTCTTCAGGGGCATGATGTAAGCGCGGCATTGGCAGTAAAAATTTACAAACAGTATGGACAGGAAGCGATAAATGTGGTTCAGGAAAATCCATATCGCCTGGCCACGGATATCTTTGGTATAGGTTTCAAAACCGCTGACAAAATCGCCCAAAAAATAGGGATCCCCAGCGACTCACCCATGAGGGCCAGGGCAGGCATCTTATTTATATTAAACCAGATGGCTGACAAGGGGCATTGTTTCCTCCCTCTTAACATATTGACGGAAGAATGCACCAAAGCCCTTGAAATTCGTGAAGAGTTGATTAATGAAGCAATTCGGGACCTGTCCGGAGAAAAATATTTATTCGTGGAAGACATTGCAGCAGGCGGCTCAAAAACCGAATCGGGACAAGGCGTGTATCTCGCTTCATTTTACACGGCAGAGACAGGAATCTGTCGATTCATAAAAAGGCTCAGTCAATCTCCGAAGGGCATCAGAAATATAGATTCGGAAAAGGCCCTGCCCTGGGTGGAAACCCGAATGGGGATGATACTCGATCCGGTACAGAAAGAAGCCGTGTCCAGGGCGCTGAACAATAAAATAATGGTTATAACAGGTGGACCGGGCACAGGGAAGACGACTATCATCAAGGCCATATTGACCATTCTGAATGAGCTAAAAATCAGGATCTCCCTCGCAGCGCCTACAGGAAGGGCTGCAAAGAGGATGCAGGAGGCGACACATCATGAGGCAAAGACTATCCATCGCTTGTTGGAGTTTAGTCCTCAAAAGGGAAAATTTCTCAGGGATGAAAAAAACCCGCTTCGCACAGATTTTGTTATTCTGGACGAAGTCTCCATGATTGATACCATACTCATGTATCACCTCTTAAAGGCCATACCAACCCATGCCTGTCTTATCCTTATAGGAGACTCAAACCAACTGCCTTCCGTGGGTGCGGGCAATGTGCTCAGTGATATCTGTGCCTCAAAATATATCGACACTGTGAAGCTGGAAAAGATATTCAGACAGGCACAAAAAAGCCTGATTGTAACAAATGCCCACAGGCTTCTTAGGGGAGATTTTCCAATAATCCCTAAAAAAGGAGACGAGGCTGATTTCTTTTTTATTTTTGAGGAAGAGCCCGAAAAGGTGGTTAATTTGATCATAGAGTTGTATAAGGTTCACATTCCGAACCGTTTCAGATTTGATCCCTATAAGGATATTCAGGTTATAACGCCTATGAACCGTGGTATCGTAGGTGCCTTGAATCTTAATAATACATTACAATCCCATCTAAATCCGAAGAGCCCTGGTCTTCACAGGGGCGGACGTTTATTTAAGCTTTATGATAAGGTCATGCAGATAAGGAACAACTATGATAAAGAGGTTTTCAACGGAGATATCGGAAGGATAAGTCATCTTGACGAAGACATGTTGGAATTGACAGTGGAATTTGATGGCCGCTCAGTATTATATGACCTGTCCGACCTTGACGAGCTCACATTGGCTTATGCAATCACGGTTCACAAATCCCAGGGGAGTGAATATCCGGCCTTGATTATGCCTGTAACGACCCAGCACTTTCCCCTTTTGCAGAGAAACTTGATATATACGGCCCTGACACGGGCAAAAAGGCTTATGATTATGGTAGGAACCAAGAAGGCCCTTGCTATTGCAATTCGAAACGCAAAGATTGATATGCGCTATTCATTTCTTGAAGAGAGGTTAAGGGTTACCGATAATAACGGCTTAAAGGTTTGATTTGGCATCTGAAGGAGGGTGGTCCTCCGGACTGAGTTGCGCGATGGCCTTTTTTAATCCTTTACTCATGTTGTTATATAGATTTGGAGGTTCTTTCTTAAATATCTCATCCAGTTTTTTTCTCAGGTTTTCTTCGAAAAGCTTTACCAGTATTTTGTTCTCTTTACTGATGTTTAAAGGTCTGTCAAGTATCGCACGTTTCATTGTATCACCTCGTTTTTAAAAGGTAAAACAATTATCCTGCCCAAATAGTAACTACAATTTTAAAAAATCTTAGCTATCCCACTCAATAGATGACGATAAGATATATATGCAAATGAGATACCAAAAATTTATTTTAACAAATAAACACAAAAATCAGCTACTTATGTTTTTAAACGGACAATATTGAACACATAGAAAACAGATATTGGTCACTTTTTGACTATTTTTTATTTATATTTTGATACAATAACTAATATATGGTAAAAAAAAGGATTATTATAGGAAATCACCAGATAGACCCTCTTAAGCACCTTGCCTCCGCACTTGAATCTCAGAGCTATGAAGTAAAGATGGCAAGTACGGGATTGGAGGTCCTGGAGCTGTTCGATCAGACAAATCCCGGCCTGATCATCCTGGACACCTCCCTCCCCCACAAAAACGGTGTAGAACTTCTTAGAATCATTAAAGAAAGAAGTCCTAACATTCCGGTCATGGTGGTTGCTGATAAAATTTCAACCAATGCGGCTATCGAGACCATGAAGCTGGGTGCGTATGATTACATAACACAGCCTTTCGATATCCCGAAGGTTTTGGACATTATCAAGACGGCCATCTCACCTCAGGCAGCAAAAAAGACAATAGCTATAAATCCGGCAGTGATGTCGGATGAAATATATGATACGGATACAATTATCGGAAATAGCCGTGAGATGCTGGAAATTTACAAAATGATAGGACAGGTTGCCCAGAGCGATGCCCCGGTCCTGATCCAGGGTGAGAGTGGAACAGGAAAGGAATTAATCGCCAGGGCCATTTATCATCATAGTCTCCGGAAAAATAAGCCTTTTCTTGCAGTAAATTGTGCCGCCATACCGGAGCAGCTTCTGGAAAGTGAGCTTTTCGGGCACGAAAAGGGCTCCTTTACCGGCGCACTCAGCAAAAAAACCGGAAAATTTGAGCAATGTCATGGGGGCACAATTTTTCTGGACGAAATTGGTGATATGTCGCTATCGGCTCAAAGTAAGGTTCTCCGGGTATTACAGGATCAGGTTTTTGAACGTGTAGGCGGCCAGGAAAGTATCAGGGTGGATGTAAGAGTCATTGCAGCCACCAACAAAAGTCTTGTTCAGGCGGTTAAGGATGGTCTGTTTCGAGTGGATCTTTTTTACCGCCTTAAGGTCATTTCATTTTATATCCCTTCTTTAAGGGATAGGCCGGAGGATATACCTTTACTAGCCGATTATTTTCTCCTTAAATACAGGCATAAATTAAAGAAGCCGATCAACGGCATTTCTCATCAGGCAATGATGATCCTGAGTCAATATCATTGGCCGGGCAATATCAGAGAACTTGAGAATGTTATTCAATCGGCAATTGTTCTTTGCAAAGGTGATGTTGTCCTGCCGGAACATCTTCCCATGGGTGACATGGCCTTGTCTTCAAAACAAAGGATATCGGCGTCAGCGGCGGATGTGGAAGATTTTGCAACCATGTTTGAG
>JBLIRS010000024.1:0-17386 GCA_049472415.1 bacterium
CCCTGTTCTATCTCTTTGAGGATTTTCATTAAGTTAGATCTTAATTCACTAACCGCAATACTTTTCATAAAATTTACCTCTTGATTGTACAATTCTAATGTACAATAAATAATAGAATTTGTCAATAACAATATATCTGTTTCTAATTACTTAGACATTAATAGGGAAAATAGATCTTATTTGCGTCTATTAAAATAAAAAAAACGAAAAGGGTAAATTTTGTCTTTAATTGGTAGATACCTAAATAAAAATTACATCTTCGATACTGGTAAACATAATATAATTTTTATTTTTTTGGAATCTAATTGCTTGTTATCTTTATTATATAATTAGAGAAGTAAAATGGTGTGTAATAGGAATTCAATTCCCAAGGGAACGCTTCCCCGGATATCAAAAGTAATCCCTAGAAAAAGGCTTTTTCAGTCATTAGACGAGAGCAGAAAGAACCCGATTGTCTGGGTGAGCGGTCCGGCCGGTTCTGGTAAAACCGCACTCATTGCCAGCTATATTGATGATCGCAGTTTGCCCTGCCTATGGTATGAGATGGATCAGGGAGATGATTATATTATATCCTTCTTTTATTATTTGAGCGTTATAACAAAAAAGGCCGTTCCCGGAAAAATGGAGGATTTGCCCTTATTAGAACCTGAAAACCTGCCGTGCATTTTGGGTTTCACAAGACGATATTTCGAGGCCCTATTCTGTCAGGTTCCCACCCCATTCATCATTGTATTTGATGATTATCAGCAGGTGCCGCGGGATGCAATGTTTCATAAAATAATAAGTGCAGGGTTAAGCAGGATCATGGAAGGAATAACAGTAATTTTGGTTAGTCGTGAGAACCCTCCGCCACCCCTGGTTCGTCTGCGGGCAAATCATTATATGGAATTCCTTGGCTGGAAGGATCTTCGTTTTACTATTGAGGAAACAAAAGATGTAATTAAATTATATTATAAAGGATGTATTTCTGATGAAATAGTTCGGGAATTGCACCGGATTACTCAAGGATGGGCTGCGGGCTTAGTATTAATATTATCGGAGGTTAAAACGGAAGGCATAGAACCTGAATTGCTAAACAATCATGTACAAGCAGAGATATTCAGTTATTTTGAGAATGAGATATTTAAAAATATGGATAAACAAACCAAATATTTTTTGATGAAAACAGCTTTTCTACCCCGAGTAATCCCTCGTATCGCTGAAAAAGTCACTGGAATTACTCATGCAGATTGTATGCTCTCGGAATTAAATCTCAAAAACCATTTTACAGAAAATCTCTATCATCCTGACATTACATACCAGTATCATCATCTGTTCAGAGAATTTTTATTAGCCCGTGCAAAAGATAGATTTTCTGAGGATGAAATCAGTTATATACAAAAACAGACCGGAGAACTTATGGAAAGGTCAGGCTATATTGAAGATGCAATGGAAATATACAGTAAAACAGGTGAATGGAATAAGCTTGTTCAATTAATTCTTAAAGAGGCTAAACTCATGGTGTCGCAGGGAAAAAATAGAACTCTAAAAAACTGGCTGGACAGACTTCCTCTTGAAATGATTGAATGCATGCCTTGGCTGCTCTATTGGATGGGGATATGTTTGCTGCCTTTTAATATTATTGAGAGCAGAAAATATCTTGAAAAGGCGTACAATCGATTTAAAAGTGAAAAAGATCCATCAGGGCTTTTTATGAGTTTGTCAAGTCTTATTGTTTCCTTTCTAATGGAGCGTGGCAATTTTAAAGATCTGAATGAGCGGGTTGAAGAGCTAGAAAAATTATTGAGTCTCTATCCGGATTTTCCTTCAAAAGAGATAGAAGCCCATGTCACAATTAGTATATCGGGGGCATTGATGTGCTATGAACCAATGAATCCTGCAATGGTTGAATGGGAAAGGAAGGCCAATCTACTGATTCAAAGCGGTCTCGATCCCACATATCGTATGATGATGGGGAATTGGCTTGTTCTCTATTATTTAAGGACAGGTGAATATTCAAAAGCCGGCCTAATAATCGACATATTAAGACCAAGCGGTAATTTGCCTGAGGATTCATCCATGATAATGATATTGTGGCGGATAATGAAGGCTTCACATTGCTGGCTAACCAACCATTGCAGTGAGTGTCAGGATTCAATGAAAAAAGGGCTTGATATAGCCAAAACCGCAGGAATTCATATATGGGACTGCCTCCTTTTAGGATTTGGCGTTTCCGGTGCATTATGTAATGGCAATTATCCGGTTGCCAGAGAGTATTTAAAAAGAATAGCCGCAATGTTAAATAATAATAGTCTTTATGACACCTTCCAATATTATTATCTATTGGCCTGGGAGGCCTGGCTTAAGGATAACCTTTCCCTGTCCTTAGAGCACATGGAAAAAGCCATGACCCTTGCCCAATGGATAGGTGAGTCTTTTATATTAACCATTTCTCACATCGCACTCGCACAAATACTTTTTGTAAACGGGAAATACAACAGGGCTGCCTCTCATCTTGGTTTGGCCCAAAAGATTAGTCGGGAAACGAATTGTTATCCAAGTCAATACAAGTACCTATTGACAGGATCGCATTTTGCTTTTGGCAGAGGAAATGAAGAAAAGGGGCTAAAATATCTAAAAAAAGCCTTATCTTTAGGCAGGGAAAAAGGATTTGTGATTATGGATTTCTTCCATCCGTCAATTATGGCAATGCTTTGTTCCAAGGCCCTTGATGCACGGATTGAGGTGGAATTTGTTCGGGAGCTTATCCGGAAACTGAGACTGATTCCTGACACAGCCTCTCTGGATTGCGAACAATGGCCATGGCCGTTAAAAATTTTCACCATGGGGAGGTTTTCACTGGAAAAAGATGGAATACAGTTACAATTTTCAGGCAAGGCCCCTAAGAAGCCGTTGGAGTTGCTAAAACTCATTATATCCTTTGGCGGGCGGGATATAAGTGAAGTCCAGTTGCGGGATACACTTTGGCCTGACTCTGACGGGGACTTGGCTCACCGTTCCTTTACAACCACACTCCATCGTCTGCGGCAATTGCTTGGCAATGAAAAGGTTCTCTGTTTAAGAGATGGAAAATTGTCCGTTGACCTCCGATACTGCTGGGTGGATGCATGGGCCTTTGAGCATCTTTTAGAATTAGCTGATGAAGCCTTTAATGATGAAAATAAATGCAAGGCCATCCAATTGATTGAGAAGGCCGTGGATCTATACAAAGGACCTTTCCTCCCTGGAGATACAGGGAAGTCCTGGTCAATATCCTATAGAGAACGGCTCAGATACAAGTTCATACATTATATAGACAAATTAGGAAATTACAAGGAAAAGACCGGGCAATTGAGCAAGGCAATAGAATGTTTTACAAAAGGGCTTGAAGCGGATGACCTTGCCGAAGATTTCTACCAGCACCTCATGGTTTGCCTCCTACAACTCGGCAAAAAATCTGAGGCATTGTCAGTCTATCGTCGTTGTAAAAAGAGCCTTGAAGCAACAATGGAAATAGAACCGTCCCTTAAAACACAGACCATTTATAAGTCCCTGCTCTCTAATTAGATACTCAAAATCCTCTAAACCGGTCCTTTATCTTTATCCTTTCATCCATTTTTACCATCTTTGATTTTTTTCCCATTAATCTGTAACCAATATGTAACCTCAAATGTGGCATGTTAATAATAAAGCGAATTATAAAGTGGCGTTTAAACCAAAACCGGTCTAAATTTTTAAAGAAAGCATAATGTGTTTGAGAAATGTTACATAGTCCGGATTTATAGATGTGAGAAAGATAAGCCTCGCAGCTTTGTGGGTGTGGTGGAGGAGGTTGGTATTACTGGGAAAAAGGCTTTTAAAAATTTTGAGGAACTCTGGGATATTCTTACTGCGCAGGATAAAGAATCTTCCCATATAAATAAGGACATGAAAATGCCTTGATGATTATGATGATTGATTAATGAGCAATATTTTAATTATGAAGGTAGCAAGAGGTTAAAAACATTTAAGAGAAAGGGGGTGATAAACGGGAAACGGTATTTATTATATTTATAAAATTTGTGTTTCAGATAATCAATTTGTTTTGTAAGGAGGTGAGAGATTAATTAAGTGATATATGTTGTATTGACAAACTTAATCTTTTTCAAATCTGTATATTGGAGGTGAAAAAATTGAATGTTTTTTATTAAATACTCCTTTTTAGATTCTATTATTTAGTTCTCTAAGTTTTATTAGGAGGAACTGATATGTTTACAAAAAAGGGAATCCATAATTGGATGGGAATAGGGTTTATTATTTTGGCGGCCATTTTATTGATATGTTCACCATTAATTCAGGCTGACTGCAGCCAGGATTTTTATCTTCATAATCTGCAAGGAACTCTTTGGCCTTCATTTCTGTTACCCTTGGACCCTGTAACAGGTATACCTATGACGCTTGTAGACTCATTAGATAATAATACCCTATTATCTTTTGGGACGGGTTCTTTTTGGGAACCTTTAAACTGGAATTCTACATTTATCCGTTTCAAAACTACTGGAACCTTTGGTAGTGAATTGCTGTTCTTTGATAATTACTATGGTCTAAATACCTTTTCATCATCTTCTCTTATCGATTCTATAAAAAATTTTACCGCTCCTGCTAACTCATTATCTGATTTTTCAAAACAATCAATTACACAACCAGTCTCTTCTTCTCCGATGGATCTTACTTTGAATATGGCTTCACTACCTTTGGGTTGGAATAGTACTGATAATTTTGAGAATGAAAATGCTGCCATTAAAGGATTAGAAGTCTCTGAAAATAATATGGGCTTTGCTGTTGATGGAACTCCACTGCTTCCCGAATCGATTCTTGTTAGTAGCGTTACAAAGGATAATATCTCTGCCATTCAAGCAGTAGCAGGAGAAGAAACTCAATTTAAGAAAGTCAGCATCATTGTTACCTTTGATGAATCATTGGATGAAAGCGCCCTTGAATCTGTCTCTAATGGAAAGATCGTTCATCGCTACGACAAAGTTTTTAAGGGCGCCTCTTTGATCTTGCCGGAAGATAATGTTGATGCCGTATCTTCGCTGAAAGGTATAACAGGTGTTTATCTTGATGAGATTCAACGACTCTATACCGATATAAGTCCCGATTTCATAAATGCCCCGGTTCTATGGGATCAACTGGGTGGCCAGGAAAACGCAGGCGAAGGTGTCGTCGTCGGTTTGCTCGACAGTGGTATCTGGCCGGAGCATCCCTCATTCTCTGATCCGGACCCATCCGGCAAGCCTTACCCCGATCCTCCGGCGCCACCAGATGGATGCTATGAATGTGCTTTCGGCAATACATCTTGGAATCCCAATGATGCACCCTTTACTTGCAACAACAAGCTGATTGGAGCATATTCCTTCATCGATACCTATAATGCTCTATATCCGTATATTGGTTTACTGCCTGTAGAGTTTAATTCAGCACGTGATGGCGAGGGTCATGGAACGCACACTTCCAGCACGGCAGCCGGTAACGGAGGTGTTGAAGCCAGTATCTTTGGGCGGTCGTTAGGCACCATATCCGGAATAGCACCGCGGGCTCACGTTATCATGTATAAAGTCTGCGGCCCTGGTGATGGGGGAGGCGGCGGAGCTTGCTTCGATAGTGATATGTTGATGGCTATTGAAGCGGCCATAAACGACGGAGTGGATGTGATAAACTTCTCCATCGGAGGACCTCCTTTCGACCCTTATGAAGACATTGTTGAGTTTGCCTTTTTGTCTGCCTATGAAAACGGTGTGTTTGTAGCGGCTGCGGTCGGCAACTCCGGCCCCATCCCTGATACTGTGGATAACCGTGCTCCTTGGGTGACCTCTGTTGGCGCCAGTACCACCAATCGTCATTTCATGAGCACAGTTACCCTTGAGGCGGATAATGGTGATTCTCTAAACATGACCGGCTCAACTGTAACGGATGGGATTGATACACCCACCGATGTAGTCCTGGCTGCCGATTATGGTGATGAAATGTGCCTTAATCCCTTCCCATCCGGTACGTTCAGCGGCCAGATCGTATGTTGTGCGCGTGGTGGAAATGCTCGTGTGGCGAAAAGTTACAACGTCGCAGAAGGCGGGGCCGGCGGCATGCTCTTATATAATGTAGTGCCCCAGGGTTTGAATACCGACAACCACTTTGTCCCCAGTGTTCATTTGGAGAATGATGCCGGAGCCGCCCTTTTAGATTTCATGGACACTCATACTGGCGTGAAAGGGACCTTCACAACCGGTACGGCAGCTACGGTCAAGGGTGACGTGATGGCTCCCTTCAGCTCGCGTGGAGGATCGGGACAAACACTTGGAATCAGCAAACCCGATATCACTGCCCCCGGTGTTCAAATCCTGGCTGGCTGGACACCGATGCCTGGTATTGTAGTAGGTGGCCTGCCCGGCCAGTTATTTGCCTCTATGCAGGGGACATCCATGTCCAGCCCTCATATAGCAGGCTGCGGGGCATTGCTGAAGGCCCTGCATCCTGAATGGACGCCTGGCCAAATCAAGTCCGCCCTTATGACTACTGCCCTGACTGCTGGTGTCTTTAAAGAGGATGGTTTTACACCTGCCGATCCGTTTGATTATGGCTCTGGCCGTGTTGACCTGAGCAGGGCCGGCAATCCTGGTGTGACCATTTCGGCTACGGCTCAGGATTTTTGGGACCTAAGAAATGATCTGTTCAATGCTAATTACCCAAGTCTTTACCTGCCTGGGATGCCTGGTATGATTACTGTTGAGCGAACGCTTCATAGCGAGCTGGCCATACCCAGCGCATGGATGACATCTGTTGACAGCCCTCCGGACATGACAGTTATTGTTCCGACCGTTATCTATGTGATTAATAGAAGAGATACTACATTTAATATTACTGTGGATGCCCGGACGGTCCCAATAGGCGAGGTCCGCCATGCCACGCTGTACTTAAGAAACCTGGCAGATCAGGACCAGGTGCTGAGATTTCCGATCACGATTGTACGCGGACAGCCGCCTGTCTCGTTAGCCATAAGCTGCGATCCTGAGGTTTTAGCCCGCGGTGAGACAACGGAATGCACCATCACGTTCACCAATAATAGTTTTGATGAAGCGATCGTCAGCCTGGTAGACGATCTGCCAAGAGAACTTATGCTTGTGAAAGGCAGTCTGGTTGGCACAGGTGAAAAGTCGTTGAAGACCATTAATTATGATGGTACGTTATACCCTCTGTCGCCTCCGACGGTGATAGTAATAGATGGCACAGGCACTACACCCCCCTACCTGCCACTATCATTATTTGGAATCACTCCAATTAGTGGTGTTACCGACGAAACCATCATTAGTTTTGGAACTTACCCCTTTGTTTACGGGGGTGAAATCTACAATACTATTGGCATGGTGAGCAACGGTTATGCAGTTGTGGGTGGTGGGGATTCTTCAGACATTAACTACATCAACCAGAGTCTTCCTGATCCGGCGCGCCCCAACAATGTGCTTGCTCCCTTCTGGACCGACCTTAATCCCGCTGATGGCGGTGAACTTCGGGCTGGTTACCTCACTGATGGCATAGATCTCTGGCTTATACTTGATTGGGAGAATGTGACAAATTGGGGCGACAATGAGCCTAACTCCTTCCAGATCTGGATCGGCGTTAACGGAGTGGAAGACATTAGCTTTACCTATGGTGAAGTGTTGTCAGATGGTGATGGTGGATTTCTAACCGTGGGAGCTGAGAATAAGTATGGCAACTCAGGCCAAAACTGGTATTTTAACGGTGATGGCACACTTGTGAGCGATGAGATTCAATTGAGAGTTGAGTCAGTCCCTGGCGAACCAGGTGAGACACACGTTATTTCGGGCTCTTTAATGGGTGTTTCTCTTGGGGAATGGACAAACTGCGTTAAGATGACAGGTAATTTATTCACAGGTGATAATATCGCTTGCTCTAGCGGCGAGGTTACGAAATAGTTGCAAGGATTTTTTAATCTCTCCTGAGGTAAGTTAAGACGGCGGGCCGGATATATCCGGCCCGCCGAATAAAGTGTAAGGGACGGTGTTAGTTTATTAGTTTAATTAAAGAAGACAGGGTTAGGGAGGGTTTAAGCACACCGGGCAGCTTATTTATTTTTTAAGCCGTATGACTTCGAACGGGGCCTCAAAATGGGTTTCTTTTAGACGTTTTTGAACAATGAGTGTGGATACTCCTTTAGATTTGACAATCTTCATGATCCTGTCGGCGGAAGGCCCTTTAAGAACTTCCACCTCTATTTCAACACCCTTTTCCTTTGCCTGTTCTTCAATCCTCTTGAGCGCTTCTTGTATCAGTCTCCCTCTCTGATCCTTGATGGCTTTTTGGAGCTGATCAACCACCTTGCTACCCATAAACCCTGTATCACCTATCATCTCACTCACCCTTCTTGATATGTCACGATCCCGGACATCAAGCAGCAAGAGCTTTGCATGATCCTCGAGAGCTCGCTCAATAGCAAACCTGGCGATCTTTTCCGAAATAGAAGTTGCTGAAAATACAACCATGATTGTGTCCATATTATTCCCTGTCAGATCGAAAGGCCAATAAACGGCCAGTAGACGATAGCCATTAAAATAAATATTATAAGGGTCAGAATATAAGGGGTAGTAGGGACGGTGTTAGTTTATTAGTTTAATTAAATGAATCAAAGTTGGGGAGGATTTTAAGACTAAAAGGTAAAGCTTATTTTTTAAGCCTTATGACCTCGAACGGGGCTTCAAAATGGGTATCTTTTAACCGCTTTTGAACAATGAGCGTCGAGACTCCTTTAGATTTGGCAATTTGCATGATCCTATCAGCGGAAGGCCCTTTAAGAACTTCCACCTCTATTTCGACACCCTTCTCCCTGGCATCTTCTTCAATCCTCTTGAGTGCTTCTTTTATAAGTCTTCCCCTCTGATCTTTGATGGCTTTTTGGAGCTGATCAACCACCTTGCTACCCATAAAGCCCGTATCACCTATCATCTCACTCACCCTTCTTGACATGTCACGATCCCGGACATCGAGCAGCAGAAGCTTTGCATGATCCTTTAAAGCGCGATCTATAGCAAATCTGGCGATCTTTTCCGAAATAGAAGTTGCTGAAAATACAACCATGATTGTGTCCATATTATTCCCTGTCAGATTGAAAGGCCGATAAACGGCCAGTAGATGATAGCCATTAATATAAAAATTATAAGGGTCAATACATTTAGAATTAGCCCCGGTTTAATTACACTGCTGATCTCATAGTAGCCCGATGAATAGGCAATAGCGTTAGGTGGACTGCTTATGGGAAGAATGAATGCAAGCCCTGATGATACAGCAACAAAATATACCATTACCTTGGGAGCGATACCCAGGGTTGAGCACAGACTCAGGGCAACCGGTAAAATAATAGCTACGCATGCCACATTGCTTACACCTTCGGTCAGTAATTTTGCTAAAAGCGCGAACAGGACAAGGGTAAATATGGGTGTTTTCGGTCCTACCGAAAGAAATCTTTCCACCAGCCAGACTGTGGCGCCACTATGTTCCAGTGCCTTTGCAGCCACAACTGCACCTCCGTACATCAGAATAACTCCCCAGTTCACATAATTATGGACATCATCCCAGGTGAGGCATCGAAAACAGAACAATGCGACAACAGACAAAAGGGATATGACTGCAATACCAATAATGTTGCTTGCAAGAACCCATATACATATGGTCAATATCAATATCAAAAGCACCTTCTTCTCTAAAAATGTCATAGGCCCGATCCGGTTCAATTCCTCTTTAAGCTTTTTACCTGCAGAGCTTACATCCTTGATATCTATATTGAATGATAGCAGAATTATCAAATAACATACACCCAAAAGAACAAAACATATGGGACAGACGGCTTTCATCCATTCAAAGAAACTAATCGTAATGCCGAACCTTTCTTGTAAAATGGCCAGGGCCAGAGGATTCCTGGCGCCTCCCAGAAGCGTTCCTACCCCGCCAATGATTGCCCCCCATGCCATAGAAAGGAATAAAACAGCCCCAAAATCGGAATCCAGGGGATTCAGGTCCAGACTGGCAGTGATGCTCCCTATCACCGGAAACATCAGTGCGGCCACGGCATGTTCCGGGATGATGAAGGCCATCAGTGTACAGGTAATCAGTATGCCCAGTATGAGATATTTGGGACTGCTATCGAAATAGCTGAGAATAAAGATCGCCATCCGCCTGCTTAAACCAGATTTCATCATAGCCGTGGCAATGATAAACGCCCCCAGTATAAAAAAAACAGCCTGATTCCCAAAGAGGGCAAATGCCTCATCAGCCCTCATGATTTTCAGAAGCGGGATAAGGGCTATAATCAAAAGCCCGGTCACAGATAGGGGCAGGGCATGGGTGATCCACAGGATTATGGCAACAAGAAAAACGGCAAGCGCGCGCTTACCTTCGCCGCTCAGCCCTTTAGGTGTAGGGATGCTCATTATGATCACAAGGAGAATCAGGCAGGCGCCCAGGATAAAGGTATTATTAAATTTTAACCAGGATTTCATTAAGAGCCAATTATAATAGATTATTTTTCTGGGTCAAATAGGGTCGTAAAAGAAAGAAAGTGTGCTAAAGTGCCTAAAGTTAGGAAAAGAAAGTGCCTAAAGTGTCAAGTGCCTAAAGTTAATAAATGAATGCTTTTTGACATATTTAAGATTTGATTGCTTAATCTTTAATTATGCAAATGGAAATTTCTGTTTCTATAAATATTTCCGAATGGTTTAATAAAAAACAAAGACCAAAGATTTTTGTTATATTAACTTTGGGCTTTTATAGATTTAGCACGCTTTCCTTATTAACTTTAGGCACTTAAGTTGTTAGAGGTTAATGCACAAATGAAAATCTTTTTTTCAGGGAAATACTTATTTATTCCTTAACTTTAGGCACTTGATACTTTAGGCACTTTGGGGCACTTTCTTTTAACTTTAGGCACTTGACACTTTGAACATTTTAAACACTTGACACCTCAGGCACTTTAAAGATAAAATTATACTCTAATTGTAATACAATTATCCGTAAAAGAGGGAGAAACGACATTGTCCAAAGACAAAAGGGTAACCATGAAGATTCCCAGGCATCTTTATGATCATCTCAAGGAGATGATTCGGGATACCGGGTTTAGCAGTGTTAATGAATTCATAGTATATGTAATGAGAGATATCGCATCCGCTGGGAGACTGGATCAGGAGATAGGCTTGAGTAAGCAAGAAATCGAACAGGTTCGCAAGAGACTCAGAGGATTAGGCTATCTGCCATACGAGACAGAGGAGGAAGAAGGATAATGCTTATCAAACCACATGGCGGCCGTTTGATAAATCGGGTCCTGAATGAAAAATGGAGACAGAAAGCCCTTGAACGGGCCGGGAAAATTCCCGGGATTATGGTAAGGGGTGATACCCTGGTGGATTTAGAGAATATTGCAAAGGGAGTATTCAGCCCTCTCGAAGGGTTTATGGGTGAGGCGGATTTTGAAAGCGTCCTCTCCCGAAAATGTCTTACATCAGGGCTCCCATGGACAATACCCATATGCCTGGATGTAACAGACAAGGAGGCCGAAGGCCTCGAAACAGGTGGAGAGTGCGCGCTATTAGACCTGAAAGGGGATGTGGCCGCTATTCTACACGTAAAAGAGAAGTATTACTATAATAAAAAGGAACTTGCGGAAAAGGTCTTCCTTACATCGGATACGAAACACCCCGGTGTTGCGAAAATCGAAGATATGGGTGAAGTGCTCATTGGTGGTAAGATAGATCTGGTGAAGGAACAGGAGGACCCTTATCATAGATATAATCTCACACCTGCGGAGACCAGGGTGCTGTTTAAAGAAAAATGTTGGAGGACGGTTGTGGCTTTCCAGACACGTAACCCGGTTCATCGCGCACACGAGTATATCCAGAAATGCGCCCTTGAGATTGTTGACGGACTTCTTCTTCATCCTTTGGTAGGTGAGACCAAGTCGGACGACATACCAACGCACATTCGAATCCGATGCTATGAAGTCATCATCCAGGCATACTATAATCGTAACAGGACCGTTTTTTCAGTGTTGCCGGTAAATATGCGCTATGCCGGTCCCAGGGAGGCCATATTTCATTCCCTGATCAGAAAGAATTATGGCTGCACACACTTCATTGTTGGAAGGGATCATGCCGGCGTCGGGAATTACTATGGCACATATGATGCCCATTACATATTTGACGAATTCGATCCGGCAGCGATAGGGATACAGCCTTTATTTTTCGAGCATGCATTCTACTGCCGTGCTTGTAATGGCATGGCCTCGGCCAAGACATGCCCTCACACTCAAGAGGACCATGTTTTCTTGAGCGGAACCAAGGTAAGGGAGATGCTGAGGCAAGGCCAGATACCTCCAAAGGAGTTCACCAGGCCAGAAGTGGCAAAGATACTTATCGAAGGTCTTAAAGAAGCGGGGGTAGAGGCATAAATATATCATAATACAAGGATTTAAAGGCGAGGAAGAAGAGACATAATATAACAGAATACAAATCAATATTTATTTAAGGCTTGAGGAGAAAGGGATGAATGAGAAAGGATTTACTCTTTGGTTTACAGGATTGCATGGTTCCGGAAAAACCACCCTGGCCAGAATGGCAGAAAAGGAGATCCGTAACAGGGGATTAAAGGTTGAGGTCCTGGATGGCGGAGCGATAAGGAACAGTCTAAGCAAAGGACTTGGTTTCAGTAAAGATGACAGGGACACCCACATAAGACGCATGGGTTTTGTTTGTAATCTCCTTACCAGAAATGGTGTAGTTGCAATAGTCTCTGCAATTTCTCCCTACAGGGCCGTTCGGGATGAAAACCGGAAACAGATCGGTTCATTTGTGGAGGTTTATGTAAAATGTCCTGTAGAAATATGCAGGGAAAGGGATGTGAAAGGTCTTTATAAAAAGGCAGTTGATGGGGAGATAAGGAATTTTACAGGGGTGTCCGACTCATATGAGGAGCCCCTGAATCCTGAAGTTAAGGTGGAAACAGATAAGGAGTCTCCTGATCGGAGTCTTGCAAAGATCCTGAGTAAATTGGAAAAGCTGAACTATATGCCGCCAAAGGGCGAAGATGCTGAAGATACCTGCCCCGATGAAGAGGTCTATTCGATAGAAGATGAAGATAAGATAAAGAAAAGGCTTGAAGACCTTGGCTATATCTAAAAAAGAGATCTCATGAGCTTGCCATTTAGCCGTCTATTCCGCAAACAGCGTGTTTTTGTCCTTAGTCTGGACGGGGTTCCATATTCCTTCCTGAAAGAACAAATGGCAAATGGAACACTGCCCTATATGGAGCGCCTCTTCATGGAAGGGTCATTCAACCGGATGAATTCTGTTATCCCACCTGTTTCCTCTGTAGCCTGGTCCTCCTACATGACCGGAAGAAATCCTGCAGGCCATAATATATACGGTTTTGTTGATCGTAAGACAAATCCTCTAAAGCTCTTTATTCCTACAGGCAGCCATATGAGGACAAAGACACTCTGGGAGAGATTGAGCGATGAATGTAGAAAGGTCATCGTGATAAACATCCCTGTTACTTCACCGCCAAGACCTGTAAACGGTGTTCTCATTTCCGGCTTTCTCGCCCCAAGCCTTGATAAAGCTGTATACCCGCAATCCCTTATTCCCAGATTAAAGGAATGGGGATATCAAATAGATATTGATGCCCAACGGGCCAGAAATGATCGAAAGTTTTTTGTGGAGGATTTGAACAGGTCCACAAGCAGACGTTTAGATATATCCGTTCGTCTTATGGATGAATATCCATGGGACTTTTTTCATCTTCACATCATGGGAACAGACCGGATAAACCACTTTTTATGGGGGAGATGGGAGGACGGAGACCCTTGTTTTGCCGCTGCATTTGTAGATTACTATCGCTCTCTGGATCGATTTATCGGTCAGATACTCATTCCCTTTATAGAGTCTCAAAGAAATACCAGCCTGGTCATTTTATCCGATCATGGCTTTTGCCGCCTTAAAAAGGAGGTTTTTATAAATCATTGGCTAATTGAGCATGGATGGCTTAAGCTAAAATCAGAGGACGCAAAGTCCATCGAAGATATTCATCCGGATACGAGGGCATACAGCCTGATACCGGGAAGGATATATCTCAACCTCAAAGGGAGGGAACCAGAGGGCCGCATCGATCCTCATAAAGGGTATAAAGAAACATTGGAACTATTACGGGAAGCCCTTTCTCTTATTGAGGACCCCGAAACCGGTGAGAGAATTATTGATAAAATCTTTATGCGTGATGAGATTTATTCCGGTCCGTTTATTAATCAAGCACCGGACATGGTTGTGCTACCTAATAATGGTTATGATCTGAAGGGGGACGTGAACCAGCAATCCTTAACAAGGGAAAGCAATCTTGAGGGAATGCATACCTTTGATGATGCCTTTCTTTTTATTAAAGGACAGGAGATAAAACGGGAAGGTTTCTCAATCCTGGATGTGACACCCACCATACTGGCCCTTATGGGATTCAAACCCTATCCGGATCTCGATGGCCGGTGTCTTATATAAGATCTAAAAATCCCTCTACATAAATGCAGTTTTGTCCGGAGTATCCTTTACAATTCCCATAGAAAATAGTATCCTTAACAGGTAATAATAAAAGGAAAAAAATATGAAAGATAAATTAATTGATGAGATTCGCATGAGGCGAAAAAAAATATTTCTTGAAGATTGTCATGGAAACCCCGAAGAATTCTATAAAATGATTATAGAAAATGAAAGGAAAGAGGATCCAAGAAAATTGGCTGATACTGTTATAGTAAGTAGCCATAAAGTTGAAGTTGGATATTATATAGTATATCTATAATAATTTATTGAAATTAAGAAACATACATACTTAATTTTCTCTATAGTAATCGTACAACCAAGTGCTGGCCGTGAGCTTGCACCAAAAAGCCAACTCAGGCCAAGTCAGCGTTTCGTTCGGCAAGCAAAAAATTATGGATAAAGAATATATTCAAAAATGTCCTGTTGCTTTTACCATTAGATTTAAAAAGGACTCGCGGCTGGAAGCCATAAGCTGGTATTTCATTTTTTTATTAATAATATTAATGCCTTTTTTAAGCCTGTTCCCGGCACCCGGAATGGCTCAGAATATTGCCAGGATAGCGATAGATCCGGGTCACGGCGGAGAAGACAAGGGTTGTGTGGGCCTCCACGGCACAATGGAAAAAGACGTCACCCTTCAGCTCTCAAAGAGATTCTCTGAGATTTTACATGAGCGTTTGGGTATTGAAGCATTTCTGACACGGAGAGAGGATTATTACGTTGATCTGACCGAAAGAACAGGAAAGGCCAATAATAGCATGGCGGACCTTTTTATTGGTATTCACGCAAACAGCACCTTTTCCCCGGGGCAAACCGGACAGATCATGATCTTTGTTACATCTGCAACGGAAGAAGGTCACTCCGGGGAGCAAAGGGCCATCCAATGGGATGTGGTACAAAACAGGTTTTATAACGAAAGCTTTCGTCTTGGATCCCTTGTCGCTGAAGAGGCAAGAAATAGCGGACTCTGGCGGGAAGCTCTTGTTAAAGAAGCCCCTATATTGGTCCTGAAAGGCGCCAGTATGCCCGCGATAGAAGTTGAGGTGGATTTTTTAACATCTTCTCAGGGGGAGGAGCGTTTAAAGGATGAATGGTATCAGGAAAGGATTTGTGAGGTGATGTATCGGGCAATAGTTCGTTTTGGATTTATAATGGAAGAGGATAGGAATGAAGATCCGAATGAAAGACACTGGTAGCATAAAGATCTTTCTGATAGTTATATTATGTCTGATTATCGGGGGAGTGATCGTTTTGTTGTGGATGAAAAATCTTAACTATAAGGAACTGGTCTCTCAAGAAGTCGAAAAAGGACTTTCTGTCCAGGAACCGGAGGATGTTTTATTAAGGGAGGTAAAGCTTTATTTTGGTGCAGACGGAAATATCTGGCAGGTCGAGAACAGGGAAATCAGCAGTCCTTCGACTCAATTGGAGGATAGGGTCAAAGATGTAGTGGATGCACTGTTGAAAGGTCCTGAAAAACTGGGATATACTCCCATACCTAAAGGGACTCAGCTCATCAGGATCTTTTTGGACCAGGATGGCATAGTATATCTTGATTTGTCAGAGGATGTCCGGGAGAATCATCCCGGCGGTACCTGGGGAGAGATGATGACTATTTATAGCCTGGTCAATACTGTAATGGAGAACTTTAATACGATCAGTGGCGTAAAAATTCTGATTATGGGGAAGGAGATCGAAACCCTTAAAGGGCATATAGATACACGTTATCCTTTTTCATTTCGAGATTATCCATAATGAAGGTTTCAGCTTTGACTCCTATCGGGGTTTTTGATTCGGGCTTGGGTGGCCTGACTGTATTGAAGGAACTTCTTAAGACACTCCCAAATGAGCAGATCATCTATCTGGGGGATACGGCAAGGGTGCCTTATGGAAATAAATCCCTGCAAACGGTTACCAGATATTCATTCGAAAATACAAGGTTTCTTTTAAAAGAGGGTATCAAGCTCCTCATTGTTGCCTGTAACACAGCTTCAGCGTATAGTATTGAAGCCATCAAGGGGGCATTTTTAGTCCCTTGTTTAGGTGTCATCCAGCCCGGAGCGAGGGCGGCTGTACAGAACACCCGTACAGGTAAAGTAGCAATAATAGGTACATCAGGGACTATTTCAAGTCAGGCTTATCCGAAGGCCATTAATGATTTAGCCCCGGAAATTGAAACTCATGTAAAGGCATGCCCCCTTTTTGTGCCGCTGGTCGAAGAAGGTTGGATGAATCATGAGGTTACCGAGATAGTTACCAGGACCTATTTGGGCTTCCTGACAGGGATAGGGATTGACACAATGATTCTTGGATGCACTCATTATCCGTTATTAAAGGAGGTTATATCGAGGGTCATGGGGCCTAAGGTCAGACTGGTGGATTCTGCTGAGGAGACTGCAAAGGAGGCAAAAAACGTGTTAAAAGGTATGAACCTTATAGCACCTCCCGATGTGAAGGGAGGATACCGGTTATTTGTAACGGATTTGCCTCAGCAGTTTTCCAAGACTGCGACACTTTTTCTTGGAGAGGAGCAGGTGTCCGTGGAGCAGATAACCCTGGATGAAAGTGTTTGATATGGTGACTTTTTAATCTTTTTTAAACAAACAGAATATCAGGTGAAAAAGATTGTTCATTAACAAATCGAAAACCACAAAGTTTTTGAATAGTTACGAATGTTCGGGGTTCCTGCTCAGAAACCGTGTGGTTTTTGTGTAGGTAATGCAAATATCAAATTGCAAAATGAAAAATGAAAATTTAAGGAATACATTATTTTGCATTTTAAAATT
>JBLIRS010000240.1:0-5869 GCA_049472415.1 bacterium
TCATCGATGGATACATCTATGATAAGTTTGGCAGACAAAAGGAGGTCAGGGTCCTCTTCAGGATCAGCATACCCTTTGAGGATTACGCGGCCATTCTTTTTGGGGGTTATTTCATGGCTTAGTTTGCCATTGATATCCATTTCTATAATGGTATTTGTATCCAGGATATCTTGATCGGATGAAAAAAAATTGAAATTTTGGGAATCAATAGGAACAAATCCGGTGCAGGGATCAAGCCCATTGCTATTGGGATCCCGCCCGATAATGGTAAGATAATAGGGCCTGTTTTGATCCATAAGCAGATGATAAATGGGATGGTTCCCGTCCTCGGAGAAATAAAAGGCGGCATAAATATTTCCAGGAAGGGCCATCTGGGGCGCCTGATTGGCAAAGGGAGGACCTTCAAGTGCCCAGCCCTCCAATTGATCTCTGGCAGTAATAAATGCCTCAGTAAGGTAATCATTAATGCTGGAAGGGATATCGTTGGGATCAAGTTTTGGGATTATGGCGGCATGAAAGGCATTGGTATCAATAAAGGCACTAGTGAAAGAGTTGTAGGGTGTATTTGGATCTGAAAAATCCGGTTTAATATAGGATGCCCCCTCACCGGTAGAGGTAATGACCGTGACATTATCATCTAAGAGATCATCGATAAAGGTTCCAGAATCTGCTGATTCAATTATTACAACTACCTGGCGGTTAGTGCCCGGATGAAACATGCTATTGGCATCTTCATAGCCATCCTGAAACATATCAATACACATCTTTAACTCACTTGCGGTTATAACCTCTCCCGGCATGATCTGAAAAGAGTCCTCTCCCCCGTGACCAATGAGGTAGATGTAAAGAGGACCGGTATTGGTATTCTCAATGGCAGATTTAATAGAATCTATTAATGTTTGGCTGGATGGCGTTGGATTATCTACAACCAATTGATTGGGAATACCATCATTGTCAATGTCCTGAACAAAAAAGGGATTATGGTAATCGATCTCATAGGCTTCGTAGCCATTTTCTATAAATGTACAAAATACCTGATTTGCAAGGCTTTGTGTTGCAAGCCAATATGGAGTTTCAGGATCAAAATCCCCTCCTGCAGCCAGAATTAGATTGCCCTTAAGGGAATCCCCTGCATCTATTTTGAGTTTCGTTAATTTAATATTCTTGCCAGCCACATATATATAGTCACCCTCTACGTCTATGTTCTGAATATTCCCGGGAATTTCATATGATCCTATAACGCGGGCCATCCCAGAAAAAATACAATTTCTTATAGGAATAACAGGCCCCTGGCTATCAGGTATGCTTATATCAATAATCCTTAAATCGCCATTTACATCTACAACATATGCATGGTTATCCTTTATGGAAATGTCCATACGCAAGCCATCTTTTGAAAAAGATGTTTCCCCACCTAATTCTTGTGCTATAACACGGCAGTCGCTACTCAGGGGGATAATTCCTAAAAAGCTTTTATAAACAGTGGGATTATTTGGATCTTCATCTAAACTATTTGGATCTTTTCCTAAAAAGGTTACATATGCATTTTCATCCGATATAGCCATACGTCCTGATGAGAAGCCTCCGCAAATGTCACATCTCTTTATTGGCGGTTTATCCTTGCTCAAATCAATAATAACAAACTGCTTTGTGTATGAGCCTCTGTCATATATATATACATAGTTATTTTCTATTTCCACGTCACCGGCACCGGCAACGCCAGGGAAAAGTTGAACATAATTCGGATTTTGTTTGTCGCTAATGTCAAAAATCTCTAAGCCTCTTATATCAGATCCATTTGTTTGATCTTTAATAAAAGTTACATAGGCATAGTTGCCCTCTACGGCCACGCTTATGGTATTTGCAGCCTCAGGGGTGATGTCACAGGCTCCAAATTCTTCTGGTTCATTCTTGTCGGTTATATCGATAATAACTAAACCTCTGTCACGATCAGCTACATAGGCAAAGTTGCCATCTATATCCAAATCGACAGCATCTTTAAGGGTATCACAGACCCCAGCAATCGTTAATCCATTTTTATTGTTGGTATCGATAATCAGTAGACCGTTTGGGCCATCAGCCACGTAAGCATAGTCATCCACTATGGTCAGATCTCTTGGAACACCTGGATAAGAGGACTTAATAATATTTGGATTGCTCTTTTCTTTTATATCGATAACATTTAAAAGGCCATCAGCCACATAGGCATAGTCATCCGTAGCTGATATGGCCACCCGCCCTGCAATGCCAAGTTTGTCAGAGGTTCCGACCTCTATTGGAAAGTTTCTGATCCCTATATCAAAAATCTTTAAATTGCCCTCACCAACCATATAAACATATGCATAGTCATCCCCTATAGCCACATCTCCTTTAGCGCCGGGGATATCTCCGATAATTGCTGGATTACTCTTGTCACTTAAAGCAATAATCTTTAGATTGCTTTGCCAATCAGACCCATATGCATAATCACCTGTAATAGCAAGGCTCCATAACCCATCCTTGAAAATATCGGTATCAGATTTTCCAACAGGATTCGGATCTGCCGGGTTGCTGATATTGAAGATTCCTAAAACGCCGCCAATTACATATGCATAGTCATCCTTTATGAGGACTCCCTGTGCAAAAAAGTCTGGGATATTTCCAGCCTCCTGTAAATAGTCCCTCTCGCTTATATCAATAATCTGTAAACCTTTTTCGCCGCAGGCAATATATGCAAAGTCCCTGTCCTCCGTTATGGCTACACTTAGTGCATTGCCAGCCGTTACAATTTCATTAACAAAATATGGCTTTTCAGGATCCTGCACGTTAAAAATTTTAAAAAATCCTTGTCCTCCCTCCCCTGTAACCACATAAGCATAAAGGTCAACAGTATCTATCTCAATATCATTACAATTAGCAATATGGGTGAAAGAGCTCACAGATGGTTGATCAATATTGTTTATATCAAAGATAACCATCCCTGTACTGCTAGCACAAATGGCATATCTATTAGTTTCTCCGTCTCCTTGAATATAATTGATCTCCAATATCTTAATCTCTTTAAATAAACCGTAATCATTATTCCATACCCCTACCGGTCCTATATTAATAAGATTCCGAGCAGAATTGGCATGACAAACAATGATTGGTAAGAAAAGAAAAAGAGTAATAAAAAGTCTAATGATAAAAAAAGATATATGCCGAACCTTGAAATATTTTTTTATTCTATCAATTCTGAACATACCTATATACTCCCTTTAAACTGCTCTCAATTTTTTAAAGGATACAATACATATTTAAAAATATATTAAGTTTTTCTAATTTTAGCTCACTATACTAAGGTATAGTTACCAAGGTATATTGTTAATCATTTTTCAATAGAAGGATTGAAAATTCAATGGATTCCAGTGTCTTTTCCCCTTCAATAAAATCCAGATGATATTCGCCCTCCTTTATCTGATGAAAGAAAGCCTCCCCTCTTTCATCAAGAAAGACTGAGGAATAGATTTTTTCTGTTTTATAGAGGGTTGCCCTAACATGAACAGGGATTTTTGGGGAAACGAAATGGAAGGTTATCTTAAGGGCTAAAAATTTTTCCTTGCCGGATCGATAAATTTCAAAAGAGATTTTACCTTCATCAACATCAATAGTTGTTTGATAGGGAAAGGAGCTAAACTTTTTACCTAAATGGCTAAGCTTTCGCACAACTTGAAATTCCGGCCCTTTAGAAGGTATCATTCCCTCTAAATCTGGGGTTAATTGGACAATTTTATCTTTTATTTGATCCCAAAGGAGGGTTATCATTCGTTTATTAAGTCTCTTTGGGTGCAAACTTACTCTTTTTAATTCTTTTTGAAGAGTTTTGCCAGCCTTTTCATAAAGTTTTGCCGGCACATCCAAAAGAGAATCCTTAGCCTGCTCAACCGTTCTGATGACCTCCAAGGTTTCCAGGCATTCGGAACACGAAAGCATATGTGTTTCAAATAACTCTACCTCCTCATCACTAAGCTCTTCGTGAACATATTTTTCAAAAAGGTCTTCCTCCGGGCACTTCTTTTTTGGGGGGATGACCTCTTTCTCCACCTCTTTATAAAGTTTTCTAAAGAGAGTATCTAAATGATCTTTTTTATTCATGACTTCTTCTTCCCCTATAATATTAGACGATTAAAAAATCATCTTTCCCCATATTTATAATAGACGATTAAAAAATCATCTTTTGGTTTTTAGGATCTTTCTGTCTGACTATTTTATAATCATTCCCCTTGCTTCTAACTCATCCTTTAAGATCTTCTTTCCTCTTCTGTTACTTTCATATACATCCTGCTCCTTAATTTTGAGAAGATCGGATATCTCCTTGGCGCTTTTTTCCTTTGAGTATGTAAGATGGAAGATCAATCTCTGTCTGCTTGAAAAACGAGAAAAGGTTTCCTTAAAAGCCTCGCGAATCACTTCTCTGATTATAAGTTTGTCTTCCTGTTCCGGGAGGATTGAAATATCAACACTATCTCCTATTTCTTCAAGGCTTGATGTTGTAAAGCCTTTTTTCTTTTTTTGGTCAAGAATAAAATTTCTAAGAACCTTTCCAATGTAAGTCGTTGTTTTGCATTTTCCAGTATATTGTCTCAGCTTTTTGAAGTTATCCCTTGAGATATGGATAAAGAAATCATTAAATACATCTTCTATCTCCAATCTTGGATCATTTACGGTGTTTTCATAAATGATCTTATAGATTAAACGCGCATACGTTTGTAAAAAATCGTCGGGAGATTTTCCAAAATCCTCAGGAAATGTTGTATCTGAATGAATGCTCATTTATTTCCCTTGTTTCCGTATCTATATTTTTTTGATCCGCACCACATTTTAGCACCACTAATATCTATTAGCACTAATAATATCAATAGCTTTACTTTATTGGGAAGAACATGGTTAATGTATTTAAAGTCCTATAAAAAAGGCGCTTGTTTTAAACATATTACCTTCACCCAAAACGTGAAAATGTTTTCGTCTATTAGTCATAGAATCAGGGAAATACAAATTGTCTCTTTGGATAACAGCTCCATCAAAATAAAAGAGCAAACAGCTTTCGAAAGCATTACTTGTAATCAACACTCAACAAGGGGAGAAAATAATATGGAGATGCGAACATGATAAAGTTGTATAGATAACAGCTGTCTCTATAGTACATGCAAGTTAGTCTAATGATATTTTAAACACAATTTGTTTAATTTTTCAAGGGGATAATACTGATAAAGGCTATGCATAATTCTATATCTATTTATCAATATTATTACTTTCAGTTTGGAAAGGAGAATCAAAGATGACAAAAACATCAATAATCAGATTAATATTAATGGTATTGCTGGTTATAGCCGTCTGTGGCGAGCATCCAGCATTAGCTACAAACATTTACTGGGGGGATATTCACGCTCACTCTGCGTACTCTAATGATGGTTGCAACTACTCAGGGGTTAACAGCGGTGACCCTATTGACGACTTCTTCATTTACGCACGTGATGTTGCAAACCTTGACTTCGTGGCTATTACTGACCACGCCGAATACATCAGTACTCCTGAACTTAATTGTATGATAACCAAGGCACAGTCATATGATAGTTCGGAGTTCATACCATTTGTGGGCTATGAGTGGTCCAGTAGGGTATATGGCCACCGTACAGTAGTATTCAAAGAACTCGCTCTAAATCACCCGGTCTACAAATCGGACCGTATCGGAGGCCGTGATATCCAGGATCTGTGGTCTGACTTGACCAGCAACCGCCCTCCCGGCGCTAGCGCCCGGTTGACGGCGGCAATGTTGTCGCTCTTGAAGAACCGCCTTTTGTGGTGGCGTTTCTTGGGCCAGGGGTCTGAAAAAAGCACATAGAACGTGGCG
>JBLIRS010000241.1:0-5867 GCA_049472415.1 bacterium
GGTTTGTTACCGAATAGGTGAGGATTCTACCACCCCCCCAACAAATAAAAAAAACAGGACGGCCACAAGATAATCGTTGTTCTTTAGAAACTTGGGGAATCTGATATTCAAATGCAGCCTCTTCTGAAGGCTGTTACCCAGGGTGGCATACGCACAGAAAGAACACCATGTTCTCCCTATCCAAAAGGCCGCAGCACAAAGCCAGGGCCACCAGATCCACCAGACCAGGATAGTGCCCCAATTCCTTTTTGGATCATGTGGACCCAAAAAACAGGAAAACATGACAAAAAAGAAAAACGCCACTGCGATCCATCGGAATAATCCCGGATAAAGGCCTTTCCGGACCATGGTCGCGAATGTTTTTATTTTGAGAAGATCGAACAATATATGAGGACGATCGGCAGGGGCGCCGAGAAAAAGTTGTTCTGAATGGATCGTATCCGTTTTTGCCAATACAATCCCTCTTTCGATGACCTCATCCAGTTCCTGTATATTAGCCCTCCGGTAATCATAATTTAGCAACTGTTCCCTGGACCTCGGGCTAAGCTTATTTACATTCTTCTTGTACCGCCGGGAGTGTTTGTCCATGAAATGTCTTGCCAGTTCAGGGATATCCCATTTTCTCTCCCTTAAAGGAGGCATACAAACAACCCGCATAGATACCATATCAAGAAGTTGTGGTGAAAACTTGCCCTCTTTTACTCTTTGCTCAAGGTTTATGTGAGAAGTAAAGATAATCTTAATCTGAGCGAGGTCCCGGCAGGTATCGCAAGAAGATGAGCAGCCTTCTTTGTCTGATCCTATATTGTTGTTGCACAGGAAATTTATAAATCTTTCCTGCTGGATAAGGGGAAGAGCATCAATATTCTTTAATAAAAGAGTGCCCCCGTTGGCCAGTTCCACAAACCCAAATCTCGTCCGGGGAATCATAGTCCTGTAAAGGCCTTCCTCCCCTGCGTTATTCAAATCAGTTTCTTTCACAAAAAATTTTTCTTTCCAGTCCTTTTCAGAGATCTCGGAAGCATCGACAATGATTAAGGGCCTGTTTCTTGTGGGCCCCTTGGCATGAATAATCCCTGCAAGCAACTCCTTTCCGACTCCCAATTCACCTATAATAAGTATTGGATTCGGATCTGCAGCCAGCTCAAGGATTTTTTCCCGCAGAATTCTCATGGCTTTTGTATCGCCGACCAGAAAAGGGGGATCTTCTTCACCTTTTTTCATTGTTAAATGCATCTCCATCATTTAAAAATTAATAATTTAAAAAGGCCCCCAATAACCCACAACTCTTATTATAAGCCCATATTGGGGGAAAGGCAAAATTTAAAAGGCTAATTGAAATTTGCATTTTGTATTTTGCAATTTGCATTTTGCATTTTGCATTTTGCATTTTTTTATAAGGCCTTGATCATTGACAATAACAATGATATAGATTAAAATTTGTAATCTGAACTGGCAAAGTAAGTATTTTAAATGTGTAAATAGCCTTAATGGGAGTTGACGTTATGACAAGATATGTTCTAAGATCCTTTATAATAGTGGTATTTTCACTATGTTTCCTTTGCATTACATGTAAATGCACATGTGCTGAGCCAAAAATAGAATTTGAACAAACCAGTTTCGACTTCGGAAAGGTTATCCAGGGCAAATCAGTAACCCATATATTCAAATTTGAAAATACAGGGGACAGCCCACTGAAAATAGATAAAGTCCGGGCCGGGTGAGGCTGCACGGCAGTCAATCTCTCGGCGAGAGATATAGAACCAAAAAAATCCGGAGAGATCAAAGCTACTCTTCATACAAGCGGCAGAACGGGTCAACAAAAAAAGGTTATTACTGCTGAGACAAACGATCCCAATCAGGCAGTAATAAAATTGACACTTTTGGCTACAGTGGAAGTTGAGATATCCTTTGATCCTACAACTGTATATTTTAGAGATATGAATTTGGGAGAGGAAAGAAATCAGAGGGTTCATCTAAAAAACACATCCGGTAGTCTCTTGCTTATCTCAGCCATAGATCCGGGTGATGATACGATTTTAGTTGACCTTATGAATCGTGCTCCCGATTGGCCCCTTGAACTAAAACCAGACGAAACACTGGATCTTCTGGTCAGCTTTAAATATCAATAGAACAAACCCAGAGTCACAATTCAAATAATAGCAAACTATAAAGGGGGGGAAGGGAATGTGGCTAATTTAAGGTTTTATGCTGCACTAAAAACTAAACCTGTAAAGCCTCAAGAGGGGCCAAAACCACTTCCCGAAGAACTGAATCAGAACGAAAACGCCAAACCAGAGTCTGTAAAAACCTCACCGTCAAAAGAGGATTTTCCAATGCCGCCGCCCCCTCCCGATATGCCATTGAAAGAGGAGATAAACAAACAAAAGGAGATTGCTCCTGAGTAAATTAAATCTCTTCTTAAAAAGTAAACCATAACGGGAAGGTAAATAAAAAATTTTATGGATTTTATCTTTCGCAGGGCTTATACCGCTAGCAAGTCATTCAGAAGGAAGTCATTACACATATAATTTGCTTCGGACCAACGCCCTCGCTGTTATAAACACCTTTAACTTGACTCCATTATTAAAGGCAGAAAGGAGGCAATGTCAATGGGAGGAGAAAAATTAAAGATCCTGTTTGTATCGTCAGAAGTAGCCCCACTTTCCAAAACAGGTGGATTGGCTGACGTTTCAGGATCTCTCCCCAAGGCCATAAAATCTCTAGGGCATGATGTGAGGGTAGTAACACCATTTTATAAAATGGTTAAAAAATCGGTAAAGACAACAAAAAAAGTCGTAAACCGACTTAATGTTCCCGTATCGAACGATGAGGTGCGATGTTCTGTTGAGATGGCCCAATTAGACGGATCCGTCCCTGTGTATCTTATAAAAAAAGAGTCTTACTTCGGTCGGGATGAGCTTTATACAACCAATCAGGGAGACTATAAGGATAACGCAGAAAGATTTGTATTCTTTTCAAGGGCGGTTCTGGAGCTGCTAAAATATCTGGATTTCAAGCCGGATATCATCCATTGCAATGACTGGCAGACAGGATTGATACCAACCTATTTAAAGACCTTATATCGCGATCAAGATGGCTATCAAGACATATCGACTATCTTTACCATCCATAATTTGGGATATCAGGGTATTTTCTGGGCGTTGGACATGCACCTGACAAATCTGCCATGGGATGTCTTTACTATGGACGGTATTGAATACTACGGAAATATAAGCTTTCTTAAGGCGGGTTTGGTTTATGCCGACACACTGACAACAGTAAGCAAGGGATACGGCAAGGAGATCCAGACCCCGGAATATGGCCTTGGCATGGATGGAATATTGCGGAAAAGGCAAAATGATCTTTTTGGTATAATCAACGGTGCTGACTATGATCATTGGAGTCCGGAAAAGGACCCTTATATAGTCGCGCCATATGACAAGACCAATTTAGAGAATAAGACCAAGTGCAAACTTGACCTTTTACAGGAATTCGGATTAAAGGGTAAGGCAACTACCCCTATCATTGGTATGATTTCCCGTTTGGCAGACCAGAAAGGATTTGATATCCTGGCGGAAGCAATAAATGATCTGATGAAAATGGATGTTATTTTTATATTGCTTGGTACGGGGGATCAGAAATATCATGAAATGTTTACACACATCGGAGACAAATATCCCAAGAAGACAGGGATAAGGATAGCCTTCGATAACTCATTGGCACATAAGATAGAGGCAGGCTGCGATATGTATCTCATGCCGTCCAAATATGAGCCCTGTGGATTAAATCAGATCTATAGCCTTCGTTATGGAACTATCCCTATCGTCAGGGCTACAGGGGGACTGGATGACACAATAATAGACATTCATGCCGATCCCAGAAAGGGGAATGGATTCAAGTTCTCGGAGTACAACAGCAAAGCCCTCTTAGGCTCCATAAAAAGGGCTCTTGAATATTATTCTCATAAGGAAGCATGGGCTCAATTAACCTGGAGGGCCATGTCCATAGAGTACTCATGGGAAAAATCAGCAAGGGAATATCTTAAGATCTATCAGGAGACCATGAAAAAAAATATGGTTCCTGTGGCTGCGTAGAATAATTGTTTTCTTTATTTCTTATGTGAAATTATCTGCGATGATTTAGTTTGCTTTGTTATATTTATCCTGCAGAACGTCTTTAGGGGGCCGGGGGTTAAAATCCTTGGCCCCTTATTATTTTGCTACACCCGGTCCTTTGGAAAGCATGTATTTTTTACAGGAATATATCTATTCAGAAGAGACAAGGGACTGTGCTATAGGGATAGTAAAATGAAAAGCGGTCCCCTTACCAACCTCCGAATCATACCAGAACTTACCATTATGGTTATTTTCTATAATTTCTTTACAGGACAATAATCCCAGTCCATTGCCATCTTCTTTGGTGGTGAAGGGGGATTTAAACAGGAAAGGCCTGATTCTTTCCGGGATACCGCATCCTTTATCTATTATGCTAACCAGAATATTTTCCATGTTTTTTTTGACCCTTACCTCAATGGAGCCGTTATTTTCTGTTACATAACCGGCGTTGATAATCAAATTTTGAAGGACTCTTTTTATATCAAGATAGTTAAAATAACCGGGAGGTATATTATTTACAGTTTTTATTTTTATATGTTTTCCCTTTAAATTTTTATGAAAGCTCAATTCTTGAACTGTCTCGTTGATTAAAGGAATAATCCCTGCTTTGGATCTTTTATAGTCTATCTTACTCTTTTTGGCTTGGCTAAGGCTCTGATTGATGAGTGTTTTAAGGCCGTCTTTGCTCCCATTAAACAGTTTAAAAGCCTTTTTTACCTTTTCCAGCCTTTTATTTGCCCGGGGCTCATTTTGTGTGTCTTCAAAATCATCCATCAAATTTTCCAGATATACCATTCCCAGATCCAGAAGGGAAAGAAAATTATTCATATCATGTATGAAGATATTCAGCTTTTGCATATCATTTGACATGAGGTCCAGATCATCCCTTATCCTGCCTGATAAGGTCCTGACCATGGCAATCAAAGCCTGAGACTCAGAAGCGAGATATTTCTTGAAATGGTATTCATTGATCTCCATGAGAAGGACATCACTCAATGCCTTGACCGTAGCTGAGCGGGGTTTTGATTCTATCAGAGACATCTCACCTAAAAATTTGCCGGGACATAATTCGGCTATCTTTTTTATCCCTTTATAAACAACCATCTCCCCGGAAAGTATCAGATACATTCTATTATCCAATGTACCCTCTTGACACAGGATTTCATCCGGACCAAGAACAACTTCTGTACAATTTTTGCACAATTCCCTTAAGGTTTCGTCTTCAAAAAATCTAAAAAGATCGGTCTTTTTTAATAGTTCTATTTTCTTTTGAATATTCATATCAATAAATAATTATTAAGTTTGATCCTATTTGAATCCTCAAATTTGTTCGTTGAAATTCCTCAAATAAAATGGATACAGGATTTAAAAATTCTATTTTTTAAAGCAATTAGTATGCCAGATCTGGGTTGAGGCTGGATGTGTGTTTAATTCAGACAGGACAATCGAAATGTTTTCAGGGTCAATATTTATGCAATCGTAAACCTAAACAGGTTTTTCTCCCCAATGTAATGCTACAATCCCAAAGGTTAAAAGCTGGTAGCGTATTTTAACAAAGCCCGCGTCGAACATCATTGAAGCAAGCCCATCCTTATCCGGAAACGCCAAAACAGAATCTCTCAAATGATTATATGCCATATATTTCCTTGAAAACAGGTTTCCCAGAAAGGTTAATATATGGCAAAAATAAATGTAATATATCCGGCGAAAAAGGGGGGAGGATGGAACGGAAAACTCCAGGATCACAAG
>JBLIRS010000242.1:0-5857 GCA_049472415.1 bacterium
GTCCAGGTAGCATCCTGAATCCTTACCAGATTGGTATAAAAGGATTCCCTTCCTTTAACGTCGAGCAACTTAAATGGTATGGCAACCTCTGCCTTAGTGCCGTTGAATATGGTTATAACATCATTTGAAACCTCTCCGTTTATCTTTACATCCCTGCTCTGCAATTGAACAGAAATCGTTGCAGGCTTTGTTTCGTAATCATTACTGATGTAAATATTGGCGATATCTTTTTTACCTTTATCCAGGAAATCTATAAGGCAATAAAGAAACTCATCATCATGGGCAAAGCGGAAGCGGGTCCGTATCATGGAGCTAAAATTCTCGAAGTACTTTCCTGTCTTTTTGTACTCATAGAGAGAAGTACAAAGGAGCGCCTGCTTCCATTCCGCGCCATTGACCTGTCCGTCGATTTTAAGCTGGTCAGCTTTCTGCGGAATACTTTTTGTTACCATGGCATCGGTGATATCAACCGTCTTAAAAACCATGCTTTTGTCCTGCCCATTATAAAGATGCAAGCCGATCTTATATTTTCCCTGAGGAGTCCCTTCTTTCCTCTTCAACTCTACTTCAAAATACTCCTTTTGTCCGTTCCTGTTGATGGTTTTGAGATATGGAAAACTTCCCCAGCCGGGCGAAGGGGTTACCACTGTATCAAAATCATCAGTGATTATCCCGAGGCGTATATCTACAATATCCCGATCCATTGTGTTCAGCAGAAAAACCCTGAATTTCGCGTTTGTATTGATGCGAAGCTGATCATCCCTGATATCCACCTTTACAGCCAGATTATCCTTTGCCTGGATAAAAACGTCATTGCATAAATGGGCGTTTGTTAACACAGAATATAAGAGTAAAGATATAATGACGATAGTCAAAAAAATATTTTTTTTCATAACGTTATTAATCCTTCCATATCCATTCTTTTTTAAAATTTTTGCTGAAAACCTTAATTACATGTCTACAGATTAATTGCTATTACAATCTTGGCACAATTATCCGGGTGGATTTCTACTTTAAGATATCCCACGGTTTGTGTGAGGATTATTTTTTAAATGGGCTTTTCCGCTTGAGCATAGGCAGAATTGCAAAAAAGCAGTGAAGCAAAAACTATGATAAGAACAAGTGACCTGTTTTTCATATCTTATCTCCTATACTTCAGGATCTTATATCATAAATCAATTATATCGTTTTGCCTTTTCTATGTCTCATCTTACAATAAAAATTACCATAATACCAGAAATTATATTGAAACGCCGCTTCAATTAAACCATAAATAAAGGTAGCTCAGGACCCTTATGTTGACTGAATCTTCAGGGTTTTAAAAATTGGCAGGCAATCCGTAAGGGAAAGGTCTTACCTTGCCGGAAATGGCCTATCAAAAATAGATGAAAAAGGTCTTTTTTCATCTATTTTTTTAATATATAGTTTAAAATGTCAATCTTAATTGGCTCCCCCATACCTTTTTTTATCAATTCTTCATGGATTGAAATCCTTGAGGGTAATCCAGTAATTTACCATTGCTGGATTGCCCTCAAATATTTATAGAAAAAAAATCGCATTGGATACGGTTTTTCTTCAAATATGTCATGCATCTCTTTTAATTATATTTAATTCCTTCACTAACGCATCCAGCTTGCTTTTAACTACTGCATGAATTACAATTAAACTATAAAAAAATATATTATTCTATTATCAGTAGGGAAAAGGCGTATGAAAAAAAAGAAGTTTCATAAGAACGCCAAACCGGGACCCCAGAAGAAGCTATCTAAAACTTCTTCCTCTGACCCTGAAATCAGCGACAACAGATATGAATAAATCCATTTCCTTCCTGGTCATTGATGATTCCCATGACCAGACCGATTATATCATAAGCCGGTTGCGTGAAGCCGGGTATAAACCGTTTGCGGAACGTGTTCACACCGCTAAAGCGTTCAAATCGGCCCTTTCCGGACGAAAATGGAACATGGTCCTCCTCATCAACCCTCATATACGGAATTTAAGCGCATCAAGGGCATTGAGACTTCTTCAGGAGTCGGACCGGCCCATGCCACCTCTTATACTGATACCCAAAACGGAGTGTCAAAATGGGTCTGATAACCAAGAGCCATGGGCAGGACTTTTTTCCCTTTTAGCAGCCTCTGATCCTGATGAAAGAGATGTCATGTCAGATCTTTTCTTCAAATCTCTAAAAGATACTAATGAATCCGTGCGACAGGCAATAACATCCGGAAGGATAATAGAAAAAAAAATAAGGGAAAGCGAAGAGCGTTTCCGTGCCCTGATCCTGAATGCCTACGATTTAATCATATCCACTGGGACGGACGGCACCATTAACTATGTCAGCCCTTCATCGGAAATACTTCTCGGATTTCCTCCGGAACATTTTTTCAGGACTAATCTGTTCAGCCATTTCCATCCTGAAGATGCTGAGAAAGCGCAAAAAGAAAGCTATGATTTTGTCAAAAAATACAATCACAGCATGGAAGTGGAATTCCGTATTAAACACGCAAACGACAACTGGGTGTGTTTCCAGGGAATTGTTACCAATCTTCTTAACAAGCCCAGTATGAGGGCTGTTATTATCAATGCACGGGACATAACTTATCAAAAAAAGAAGGAGAAGGAGCGCGAAGAGATACTGACCCGGCTTCAGGAATTAATGACCGCGGCCGAAAAAAAAGCTTATAAGTTAAAAGCCGTTATAGATTTCCTGCCTATACCACTTTTTATTTACGGTACAGACAACAGGATCTCCCTGGCCAATGTAGCCAGTATAGAGTCCCTGGGTTTCGACCCCACGGGAATGGACCAATTAAGCGTCCTTAAGAATGTCTCATCCATGTTGCCTACAGGGAGGGAAACCCACCTTAATGATACTGTATCTTGCCGTGCACTAAAGGGCGAGACCGTAAAGGAAATACAATATTTGTTTCGTAACTCTTCCGGGGATGAGCGAATAGCTTTATGCTCTGCCTTTCCCATCCGGTTCCGGGATGAGATCATTAATGCCGTGGTGCTCTGGGAAGATATAACCAACCGGGAGAGGCTGAACAGGGAACTGAAACAGGCCAGGGATGATTTGGAACTAAAGGTGATTCAAAGGACTTCTGAACTAGCGGAAACCATTAACCTGCTGAAGCAGGAAATCCAGATACGCCAGAAAGTGGAAAAGCAGCTCCAGTCCAGTAATGAATTGATGCAGAAGATCTTTTCCAACGAGCATATTTTGATTGCTTACCTGGATACCGGATTCAATTTTATCAAGGTTAATGAGGCCTATGCCCGGTCTGACGGCCACAAACCCGAATTTTATCAAGGCAAGAATCATTTCCGCCTATTCCCCAATGAGGAAAATGAGCGGATCTTCCACCGGGTGGTCAGGAGCGGCAAACCTTATACAGTTTACGCAAAACCCTTTAAATATCCTAAAAATCCCGAACACGTCTTCAGTTATTGGGATTGGAGTCTGCAACCGGTTAAAAACCAATCAGGCATGGTGGAAGGGATCATATTATTTCTTGTTAATGTAACCAAGAGAGTAGAGGCTGAGAAAAATATCATCAGGATGCAAACCGAAATGATCCGGTCCGAGCACCTTTCCGAGATCGGTAAACTGGCATCCACAATGGCTCATGAACTGCGCAATCCCCTGGCAGTTATTGAAACCGCATGTTTCAACATCTCTCACAAAAACAGGGACCCGTCCCTTAAAAGAAACCTTACAAGCATTGAGGAATGCCTGGAGGAAAGTAATCAGATAATCAACAATCTCCTTTTTTATGCCCGAAGGAGATTGCCTTCGCATGAAATGTTTCCCATTTGCGACCTGCTGAGTGAATGCATTAAGCAGGCCAAAAAGAGATACAGGTCCAGTAAGGCTTGCATTAAAAAAAGATGCACTCTACCGAAAAATACCCGGATGGAGGCTGATCCGCTCCAGATGAAAGAATTGTTCGGAAATATACTAAATAATGCCCTGGATGCAATAGGAAAAGAGGAAGGGAGAATCTCCGTCATTGCGGCACTGGAAAATAGCTCATCCATCCGGTTCCATTTCAAAGACAATGGTCCGGGGATTCGTAAGGAAGATCTGGAAAAGGTCGAAAATCCCTTCTTTTCCACCAAATCCAAGGGGACAGGTCTGGGTCTCACTGTATGCCATCAAATTGTTGATCTGCATGGAGGAAAGATAAAAATAAAAAGCGAGGAAGGGAAAGGGACCACCGTGACCCTGACCCTTCCCTTAAGGAAGTGAATACGATGTCTGGGAAAATCCTGATGATCGACGATGATCGTAGACTGTGCGAAGAACTGCAAGAAACCCTGGAAAGGGAGGGATATCATTTCTCATATTGCATGACAGGGATTGAGGGCATAGCACTCCTTGAAAAAGACCGATTTGATCTGCTTATCCTGGACTTGAAACTGCCCGATTTGCACGGAATGGATATTCTGAAAAAGATCAAGAAGATTGATACTCATCCAAGGGTCCTCGTTTTTACCGGCAGTCCATTAAACTGCGATATGTTGAAGGAAAAATTTGTTCAAGAGGAAGAACTTTTCCGAATGGCGGATGCAGTTTTAAACAAGCCCTGCAAAATGGCAGCCATGCTGGCCAGGATCAAAGAGCTTATCCCGCCATAAAACTCTTCCGTTTGCTACTGCATTAAAAAAGGGATTAACACTGCGTGGAGGATTCTTATTGACAATTGCTTCAAAATGGGATATTTCTATTATAAGATAATATAATTATTTAAACTAATTATAAAGAATACCGTTCATTACAGTAATTTTCATCTGAGTTTTAATCCAAAAATCCGCAATGAACTCACGAAACTTTTTAAAGTGATTCATCAACGTTACCTGTGACATTTTATTAATTTAACGCACCGGAAAAAACCGGGTTTAAACTTAACAAGTAATGAAATTATCTAATATAGCACCCGTAAATATATTGCTTGTAGATGATGATCAGCGTTTCAGGAGGGAACTGGTCGAATACCTGGAGGATTATAGTATCATACAGGCGTCCAACGGTGAGGAAGCCTTGAAGTTACTTGCTCAGCCCAATGAAATCGACCTGGTTATTCTGGACGTTATGATGCCGGGTCTGGATGGAATCTATGTGCTTAAAAAAATGAAGCAAATGTCTCCTGATCTAGGTATAATCATCATGACCGGATTCAGTTCCAAGGATATAGCCATAAAAGCTTTAAAGGAGCATGCGGACGATTATATTGAAAAATTCCATCAGGCGGGCCAGATAAAGAAAAGCATCGAGAAACTTATAAAATCCAAAAGGGGTATCCTGAAAAAAGATGATTCCGGGCCAAAGGGCAAGGTGGAAAGGATAAAATACTATGTGGAGAGAAATTACGCCAAGAATTTGAATCTTAACACTGTAGCCGAGCTTGTTTGCCTGAGCCCAAAGTACGTTAGCAAGATTTTCAAGGAATATACCGGAATGGGATTTAATGAGTACCGATTAAAAATCAAGGCAGAAATGGCCAGGGAGTTTCTGGATAAAAGTGAATATAATATAAATGAATTGGCAAGCAAGCTGGGATACAATAATACTGAATCCTTTATCAAATCATTCAAAAAATTTACAGGTATGACCCCTGCTAAATACAGGAAAAGAGATATGAAATCATAAAAAACATAAAAAAATAATAAGATAAAATCATTTTAAAATTTAAGGGCCACTTAACAGAAAAGTTAAATGGCCCTTTGATCCTTTCAATCCTTAAGGATTGAAAAAATATGAGGGGGGGTTGATCGAGGGCGGATAATACCTTCTGAAATATAATATATAATAAAAAAATAAAATAGGAAATCCCCTTTTTTCCTCTTTTCT
>JBLIRS010000243.1:0-5856 GCA_049472415.1 bacterium
GCCAAACAACGCTACCCTTTTTAAGAGGCATGCGTCGAACTTAAATACGTCTTCTATTTCCATTTTTTTTACTCATTAAAATTTGAGGGGATAAATTTAGATAAAATTTAGATAAAAAATGAAAATTAATTGTTCTATAACTTTCGCCTCCTATATTTATATTATACTATAAAGTCATATTGTCAGATTTTCCTATGTTCGTCACCTCCTCAAAGCCTTATTAAGTCCTTCAACTATTATTCACCTAAAATAATAGACGAAAAGAAATGGATTTTTTCCTATTGCAAAGAATATTTTTATCACTCGATTTCATTATATAAATAATAAAGAGTCTATTTAATATCCATCATAACCGGTTGCTTATAAAAAGATTGTAATATTTTGGGCTTTCAGTCTTTGTGACGTTAAAACAAGAAACTCGAAAAGATTTTGATAAAATTTTTTGTTTTGCTTGTCTATTATAAGCATGATTATCCAATAAATTTTAGATCAAAATACTGCCTTTGAAATAGCCTTGATAGCTCAAACAAGCCTTACTGGCATGGCTCAAGGAACGTTGGAATATTTTCCTGTCAAATAAAAAATATTTAAGCTAAAGAGGGGGGATTTTTATGAAGAATTTTGGATATCTGATTAAATCCAAAATGGGTATTTTTATATCCATAATACTATGTTCGCTTGTAACACATACTTATGCTACTGCTATGGCAGGGAAAGAGGACATTTTTGCAGGAGGTAATATAGGAGGGATGTTCGACCCTGTTGCGGCCAACATTATGATAAGCGGTAACATGCCACCCGGCAATATACTTGGAGGACCTTTGATAGCTTCTCCGGGATTAGTAGCATTAACCACAATGAATGGTCCTGCGGCTTCAATAACAGGTGCGGAGTTGATGGTCGGAATGTATAATATTATTCCTGGAATCACAGGCGGACAGGTAATGCCGCCTGTTATATCTCCAGTCATGGGGCAAGGCCCGTTGTCATTATCCGGGGGGATGCCATTAATTGCCAATATGATGGTCTTAGGGATCATGTGCCCTTCATCAGTAAATCCTTTAATGATGGGGCCTGATCCAACTAATCCCCTCATTATATGGCCGGGTCCGATGTGTCCTCTGTCAATGGTGTCAAATCTAATGTGCCCCTTTATTATGTCTCTTTGTTCGATCTGTCCGTTTATGCCGGGCCCTTGTCCCATGAATAGTATGATGATTATGTCTCCTTGTCCGATCTCTCCGTTTATGCCAGGCCCTTGTCCCATGAATAGTATGATAATGCCCGGTCTAATGAACTATCCTGGAATAAATCCTTGCCAGATTAATATAGAAGCATTAATTCAATACCTTAAACAAATTGATGGTTTGCGCATTAATGATGATCCCGATGATCCCAAAGAAAATAAACCAGATTTCAATAAGGAACCGGAAAAACCGGAGGAACCGGAAAAACCGGAGGAAACAGAGGAAACAGAGGAAACAGAGATGGACGATTGCAGATCCGGAACAATTTATAAAGATGTCAGAGAAGGCAATATGACTTTTCTTGAGGTGTCTGATGGTTGTACAGGGAGGATATACCATGGTTATCCTGCAGGGATTTGGTTGCCGGCAGCCTTGGAAACATCTCCTCAGCCTATACCTGATTATCGATGGTGGTATGGATGTTCTGCAACCTGTGCCGGAATGATGATGGCATATTATGATAGGTATCCATATTATGTGGACGGGATTATCTATGATCTGATACCCGGAGGTGTCGCAGATTATGAGAGCTTTTTAAATCCGGATCCGTGGTATCTGGCTGATGCGTATAGTAATGAGTTAGTAAAATTATGTAACAGTGCGATCGCATCTAAAAACCATGCACTTGATTTTTGGACTAATCCCACAGATCCGCAGGCATCCTTTCAATTAACCGGAGATCCTTTGGTGTCAATACGAAACGGAAATTCAGCAGGATTTGATTGTCTGGCAGACTTTATGGGTACCAGCCAAAATAATCTTTCAGGATCGAGAGGGAATCCGGATGGCATAACATGGTTCTGGTTTCCCGCTGATGGATCCATATTGAGTTCAGATTCCGTTACCTGGCCAACCTGGTATGATTACAATTACTCAGGGATGTATGGTCTTGTTGAATGGGCCTGTTATTGTCAGACTATCTCGGGACAAAGTATGAACGCCTATGCCTATAACCAATATATTAAAGGGTATACACCTCCTAATGGTCCGGCGCCTGTAACAGGCTTTAGTTTTTACGATTATCAAAATGAAATAGATAATGGCAGACCTGTCATGTTTCTCCTCGTGGATTGGACAAGCAATGCCGGACATTCTGTTTTAGGAGTCGGATACGGCTACAATTCAGCTACAGGCCAGGGAGAAGTCTATATCCATGATACATGGAGCATGAACAATCCTGCGGATCCAAAAAAGATTCCCTGGATAAATAGTGCATTTTCATATTCGGTAACTGTCTCCGGAATATTATATACATTTAACTTTGAATTAATGGGAGTTACCGTATTCCATCCAAATAAATTGTGAATATAAAAATTTTCGGTCATGTAAATTGCTGTGGACTTATACAAAAAAGTTTTGAACAGATCTTCATTATGACTCGTTTTTGTAATTGGGTGAGATAAATTTCAGAAAACCATAGGTCATGTCCTAAGCCCTTTGATTTTGATATAATGATGGTATTAAAGTATTAGAGATTTTAAAAGCTTAAAAAGTATATGAGAGGGAGGAAATCAAAGTGGACATGAAAGAATATTTTGAAAATAACCAGGGAATAGGCATTCTCGCAACCGCGGATTCGGACGGAAAGGTAGATCTCGCTGTTTTTGCGAAACCCCATATCATGGATGAGAACACATTCGCCTTTATTATGCCGGAACGGCTTACCCATCATAACCTTCAATCCAACTCTTCCGCAGCTTATCTTTTCCTTGAATCCGGCAAGAATTATTCAGGAAAGCGTTTTTTCCTTGATAAAATAAAAGAAGAAAAGGATACGGAATTACTCTATTCAATTAGAAGAAAAAGTTATGGTGATGACAGGGAAGGGAGATATCTTGTTTTTTTCAATGTAAAAAAGGTACTTCCCCTTGTTGGAAGCGAAAAAGAAAAATAGAATTTTCCAAAATACATTAATTTGATCTTATGACCCTGACAAATCGTACAGTCAAGTCTCCACCGGTTTCGACCATTAGGCAAAAATCAGCTCCCTGGTCTAATTGACCTTGTTTAGGAGGCCGGGAAAGTGTAAAAGTGGTGGTGCGCCATTGTCCATCAGCCTGACCGGACACGGTATCAGATCTAAGCAGTATTCCGTCATGATCGGTTGTTTCCAGGACCCAGTTGGAGTCTGTGTCATCCAGATAAGTAATCTTTATTTGAATCGGTCCTGAAAGCGAATCAGCAAATGCGCCATCCATAAAGAAGGCCAGTCTGTCTTGGCCGGCAGTTACACAGGTTGACCGGGCGGTCAGGTCATAGTCAATATCAGGGGGCTCTAATGCCGGGCAGATTGGTCGCCGCACCGGTATTTTTGGAAAACTCTCCCCTTGATCTACATCCCTTTGGAACAGAAGGTGCTCAAAGTTCTTCCAGGTAACAACCTCATCGTTTCTCAGTATATAGTCCTCCCTGAGCCAGCAGACCGCCTCCGGGCTTTCCTCTGGGGGCCATCCCGCTACAAGAGTATACCAGTGAGTCACCTCAGGCGCATATTGATCTGTGCCATTGGTTATCCAAAGAAACCTCACCCCCATCTGCACTGCCCTGAAGATTGTTGCTGTCCATATAAGGGAAAGGCTTTCCTCCGGTACAACATTCCACCAGTCCAAGGCCTCAATTTCATCTCCAAAATAACGTTCTTCGGCAATTATGGGCCAGCTATAATCCATGAGCAAATGTCCCTCAGTGTCAAATGACTGGCCCGTATCGGGCCATGTATAACCATGATAGTTTTCGAGTCCGCCACCGCGGCAGCCCATTCCCAGTGAAATGGCCAAAGCGTCCAGGTACCGGCCTCCTAACTGATAATTTTCGCCCGGGATGCCGGGCTGAGCCCTGACCCATACCAGTTTGTGAACATTGGTTTTGGCTGCTGCAGCCCAGGCAAAAAGCCGCGAGTTGAAAGTGTTTATAAATCTTTCGGAGGACATACCAGCCTCTTCTGCTGCAGCCTTGGCCTTCTCGTCGAGCCACATCTCTTCTCCGTATGATGTGGAGATACCATGGATATACACACCTAACAGGGCTGGATGTGATAAAATATCCGTCTTGCCTATAGCATCTATAAAGGCCAAATAATGGTTTTGAAGACAGGGGTCCCACGGCGCTGCAACCTCTATGTTTTCAGCCGTCATAAACCTCGGGGGTGAACATTCGTCGAGCACCCATTCCGGGACAAATGGAACAGGGTCATCCCAGGGTGATTCCCTCCAGGTGACACTTCCCTTTATCATCAAAATAACACCATAATCATTCTGATCAGCATCATTAAGCAATGCCTCCACTTGAGAAAAGTCGAATATGCCCGGGGCCGGATTGAGATCAGCCCAGTAAAATGACTTGCCCACATGACGAATATCAGGATTGTCAGACCGGACACCTTTCCATACGATGAACATTCCGGAATAGGGATTGGGATAACATCCTTCAGGCAGGCTCCAATCATCTCCCTCTTTAATGGAAGGTCCATAAATCTTAAGATCCATAGCCGTACTTTCGTTTTTTTGATCCACAGTGTCTTCATGAAGACAGGCATGGAAACAGAATATGGAACATGCCGTCCACACCGCAAAAAGCAGAATCGAAATCGTTTGCCTGATGCGGTGTAAATACATTTTCATCCTCCTGTTAATTCGAATATGTAACTATATTATCAACAGATTTAAAAGATAAATGTATTCTTATTTTAATCTCGACCTTTTCGCCTTCCTTGACCTAATTTAACCTTGTTTCCAATATATTATGCGTTATATTGATAATTGATAGGTTTGAATAAACCAAGTTTTAATTGAAAGTTTGTTTTGAAAAAATAGATGATTCTTGATATATTTTTATTCAATATACTCTTACTTTTGCTTATTAAAAGAAAATTCTTATAATAGATGCGGCTGTTGTTTTTAATAATAAGGAATCATGGCTTATGCAGAAACAAACTAGACGTGCCGCTTCAGTGGTTATTTATCTCATATTTATTCTGGTTATTCCCGTCGCAATTACATTAAACTCTGTAAAAATACCAGCGACTGTTATCCAGAATTCAAATAATCCGACGCCATTAGGTTATACCATCAGCCTTAGTCTATTTTTGTTTCCCGCAGTAGCGATAATTTTTTGGATGTTGCATTTTAAAAAACTCACCTTCCAAAAACGAGCTTTTAACTATACCGTTATTCTGCTTTCGCTGGTGGGCATTATTCTTGATCTCTTGTTCGGTAATAGTTTTTTTATATTTAAAAATCACAATGCTGTTATAGGAATCAGCTTTCCAGCTATTGGCGGTTATCTTCCCGCCGAAGAGATTATTTTTTATATTTCCGGTTTTTTTACGGTACTTCTTATATACTTATGGTGTGATGAATACTGGTTCGATAGATACAATATTCCTGATTACACAACCGAGACAAAAAAGATTGATAAGATTCTCCAATTCCATTGGCCATCTGTTATGATTGGCATCATATTGATTACACTGGCAATATTCTATAAAAAACTCATTTCTTCCAGTCCCGAAGGATTTCCCTGGTATTTTAGTTACATCACCATTGTGGCATTAATCCTTTCAATGGTGTTATACAAAAGTGTGAAACATTTCATAAATAAAAGAGAGATC
>JBLIRS010000244.1:0-5849 GCA_049472415.1 bacterium
GTAATGGCTTCTACTTGTATTATACAAGATTGAAAAAACCATTTCCGGCAAAAAATAAAACTTCCTCCCCCTCAATACAACCTAAACACCTTATAGCTGACATTAGCTGATTCTGAAGAGAAGTTTTTAAAAAACAGCCTGTATTCTACGGAATCCCTTTTGTATATGGATTTGATGCGCCATATTATCCAGCCTTCTTCAATGGGATAGGCGCTGACCAGATAGAAGCGGTGGGCGTCTTTGACGTTGATTTTTTCCAACAGGACATTCGTGTCTTTTTCCGAAGGGGTTAAGTCTTTGCTGACAGCAACGCTTATTTCGCCTTCCTTTACAACCTCCCCGATATCTTCAAGGCGGATCCTGCCTATCCTTGTGCCCGCTGCTTTTCTATATCTTTCATCTATTTCATTATCATCGGGGCTCGCAGGCTCCCGAGGGTTTTTAATCCTCAGGACATCCTTGGTAAGATGAATCCGTGCCAGTTCTATAACACTATAGTTATCGGGTTCTTTTGTTGTTATCTCAATTTTGGGATATTCTTCAATGAATGCAAAATCCGAATGATTGGGATTGGCCTCATCTTCGCGCTCATCTATTTTCTCCTCATGATAACGGATAACGATATAGACAGTAGCGGGTAAATTATATTCTTCGAGGTTGATTGGAACCTCTTCCGATTTAGGTAAATACAGATCCTGCCCCTCGCCGTCGATCGCATAACCCGGTGCGACGGAAAATGAAGAGCCTTTTTCCATTGCTGTCACCTTTAAATCCTTTAAGCAGCCGTACACAATGCCGGGTGTATGCATAAACTGATTATGAAGCCTTCTTTTTTCCAGGTGGTAGTCCTGAGCGGATTGCCAGTCTTCCGCCTGTGTGAAAAATCCATCGAAAAAATTGATTCTCTTAAGCCCATCGTTCACTTTTTACCTCCCCATTTATGCCACATGAACAGATGGCTGGATGCACTCTGATAACATTTCATTCCGTCCTTAATCTTTTTAAGTTTTTCAGGTCCGGCCACAGATAGCATTTGGTATGAGCCGGCTTCTCAAGGTCAATGACCGTCCTGATCTTTCGAATCAGTTTCGGGGCCAATGGCTCTTCTGACTTCAGGATAATCTTAAAACAATAGTTTTTATCTTCCTTTTCTATCAGACAGGTTTCTGTTCCGATGGTAGAATGCCTTCCGATTATCATACCGGGGGGCCAGGTCCATTCCCTTATTTCTACTTCAATGTCGAAAAACTCCTCAAGTATGTTTTTCAATCCCATGGGTGTGCCACGGAGTTTATAAAGCTCAGCAGCCTTTTTTATGAGCCTCCTCTTTTTTTTCTCAGGCCATAATTCATCGAATACCAAGCTAACCCATGAGGCTAGCCAGGAGAGAAAATCCCGTCCTCTTTCATCCGGCTCAACAGAAGCCATAAAGGGATCAAAATATGTATCTATATGATCTATAATTTCTATTATCTTTGAAAAATTGAAGTCAAATATGGTAACGAGTGCTCTTAAGGGGCCTTTCTCATCCCTTGCATTTTCCTGGTAAGTGGACGGCAGGTATGTGAATAAGCCCGGCTTTTTTTTATCAAGTCTCATTAGTGTTACTCTCCGCTTATCTTAATAACGATCTCCCTTAAATGAGGGTAGCTCATTTTTCCTATACTTACCTTTTTTTCCCATGTATTATTGTTTAATTTCACATCCTTTACATAATCAACACCTTCCACCTGCTCTAAAAGGTAGAATATTTCGGAAATATGGACCGCCCTTCCCATTTGCCATCCCTCTCCCTGGGGGCCGCCTTTAAGCGGATGAAAGAAGATTATCAGTTGTCTTTTTATCTGGTCTTTTATATTATTAACATCTTCAATCTTTTGAGGTATAACCACCACCTCCGCCTCAACAGAAAAGTCTGTATAATCCGGCCCTTTTACTTCAAGACGAGTATTTATCAAGCGGCGTGAATCGAGATAATCCTTCACGGTCCTTATGAGCATGCTCCCCGGAAGCAATTTCGGATTATAATCAGGATTATTGTACGACCGGGTCTTCTTTAATGCCTCAACACCCCTTTCCGTATCCTCCTTTGGCAGAATAATAATCTTTATCCTGCCATCTTCGGAAAAACAGCTTGCTTTTTCTACCTCTTTGGATGCTTCCAGTGCCAGGGCTTCAAAATCTTCAATCGTTACGGCTCTATAACGATGCTTGATTGTACGGGGTCCCTTAAGCTTTGCATCCTCGATAGTGTCTGCATCGGCACCGCCACCAGCCTTTTCAGGATTGCTCACTGATTCAATGCCGGGATATGACCTTTCTAAAACGCAGATCGTATTCTTTCCTACATTTCCAATCGACCCGCCACCCACATGATAGAGGTCGCATTTAATGTTGTCGGCTCCAATGGGAGGGATCATGCCTTTTACTCCGTTACCGAACGAAATGATAGCCTTGTGACAGTCGAGAGTATAATGGCGGTCTTTGGCCCCTGATTCATAAAAATCTTCAACCTCATGCCAGCGTACCCAGAGGGCAGTAGTTTTGTTTGTTTCAGGGTCTTTTTCTTCAATAAGATCCTCTTTGAGGTCCTCTTTGAGTTTTTTGATATCTTCTGAGGATGGATTGTCAACCTCTCTCACCACAATCAGTGGATCAGGCAGTATTGATGGATTTGCAAAATGAAAGGTTTGATTCTCTTCACCATTGCCGGAGCCCAGGATTTCATCCTTCATGGAACAGCGTTGAATTACTTCAACTGCATTTAGATGCAATCCGATGAGTTTTGGCGGTTTGTCAAAGGTCCCGGCCGTCCATCGTGCCCTTAACCAGTATCCGGATTCATCGAATTGCTCATCTTTCCCCCATTCGGATGGAGGGATAAAATCTATGGAGCCGGTCTGTGTAAAGGCATTTGTGCTATCCTTTTGGATGCTTAATTCTTTCCATTTCCCTTTTGTCAGGTATTCCCACGTAATTTTGGAGATATTTTTCCCCACCCCGTTTTGCGCGAATCGGGAGTTTAATCTGTGAAATTTATCTAAATTGGAGATATTATTCACCTCTCCATCTTGCGTGAAGCGAAAATATAGCCTGTGTAACTTAATGGAGAAGGAATCTTTAAATGCAATATATAATGAAGGATCCTCCTCGGGTACAAATTCATATGGTTCTATTGCTTTTTGCTCTGTCACAACGTGTTTCAAATCTTTATATGAGAGATAGTTGTATGAAAGATAATGATCAAAATTATGAGGTTCTTCAATAAAACTGATTAATAGCTCCTTGATTATGGGCGGATTTATATCCTGGATTCCATAATTGCCCTTGCTTATACGGCAGCGAATCCAGAAGTTTTCTTCACCCTGTACCGAGAATAATGAAATATCATCCGGACAGATAAATTTTATGATTCCATTATGGGTGAAGGCCTCTGTAGTGTCTTCAAAACCGTGTTCGCTTTTTATTACACCTGTTGGATTGGAGATCCCAAGGAGGTCCCATGTTCCCTTCTCGCAATAGTACTCCCATTGAACCTCAAGGTCCTTCATTTCTTCAAAGCTTGACGGGGTATAACGGCCGGACAATTTTATATTCAAGATAATTTGTGAATTTTTTTTGGAAAACGATCTGCTTCCAATATTAAATGCATTAATTTCTGCCGGATCCACTCCGAATGGATAAAATTCCCTGGAGAAATCAACCGGTTGATAAAAAGGTTCCTTGAGACCCAGAAACCCCCGGCCTGGTGTTAGGCCGTAACCGGGCTTGCTCTCAAAACCCTTTTGGACGGATGTGAGTTCAGGGAGTATTTGACCTCTTAAAAGGCGCGCCCTGATCCAGAAGGAAATGATTCCATGGATTTCTTTTTTTCCCATGGCCGGAAGGGATTCAAAAACAACTTCACCGCTTTTTTTAAGCCCGAATGTGCTGTCCTCCGAAGGCAGAATAATATTCCACTCCTTTCCGTCCCAGCACTCCCATTCAATATTCAGACTTGAAGGTAGTTCTGTTTGAAGGTTTATAAAGATTTTAAGAAGCGTGTTCCTGTCGATATTCCCAAATTGAGAGTCTCCCAAATAAAGGATGTGAGGAACGGATTTTTCACACAAGAAGATCGGAATTTCTGTCTCTTTATTAAGATCGTTTGTATGATCTTCATATTCTTCCCCGTATCTGGATATTAATTTAATTATGGAGTTAGTGGTAAGGTGTAAAGCGTCCAGGGTTTCGAATATGATGGCCTCACCATGTTGCTCTCCTGTAGAGACCCGTGTCCCGGGATCCAGGGAGGATAAATCTTCCTCTTTTACGCCGCTCATAACATTGAAGACTACCCATGCCTTTGCCGGCTGTGGAGGCCTGAGACGGATACCTATCAGCTCGAGGAATTTGATATAATTTTTTTCAGGCACTCGATTGAGGCGATAAAGGATTATCTCTGTCATCCATGCCATAAGCTCAATGAGTGTAATCCCGGGATCACTGACATTGAAGTCTGTCCATTGGGGACAGTATCTCGGGATCATTTTTTTTGCTTCTTCTACAATATCGTTAAAGGTGCGGTCATCCAGGTTAGGGCTCGGCAAGCTCATTCTAAACTCCGGGTTTTAAATAGAAGGGATAAACCAGATTATGTTCTGTATTTGTCCTGCGGATCCTGTAATCAATACTGATGGGAAGTACGCCTTCATTTATCTTTTCAGTAGATGTTTCAACTTTAATGACCTCTATTCTCGGCTCCCAGAGTATAAGGGCCTCCTGTACGGCGGATTTGATCATCGTGAGGGTCGAAGTATTGATTATCGAAAAGGCGAAATCATGAATATCGCATCCAAAATCCGGCCGCATCACCCTTTCTCCTTTTGCTGAAGTGAGGATAATCAAAATTGAGTCCCGTATCTTATCCTCGTACCGGGAAAGGGCAATGCCACCCCGTTTATCTATTAATATTGGATATTTACAACCACTTCCAAGGAATTCTTTGGCCATTATTCTCATCCTATCTTTACTGTCGGACAACCAATGATTATGGAGTTTGCAGGGCCGCTCTCCATTATGATATCCCCCTGCCGCGCGGCAGGGAGTTTATTAATAAATACCGTGGTACTACCCATTGATACGATACCTCCCACATGCGGCTTTGGCCCGGGATCAACCAGACCACATGCATGAAAATCAGCGGTTGCTCTCCACGCTGGCATCTTGCCGATGAATACATTTAAACTTCCGGGCCCGGGCCCCAATGGAGTCCCGTGAGAGGTCATGTCTCCGACTCTTGCTGCAAGCGGCATAAATAGAACAGTCCTTATTTTGGGTGAAACCTTAGTTGATATTCACCATTGCCCCTTCTATTGTCAGCGTGGCCCCGGCCTTTATGGTCATCATGCCGGTTGCCTCGATCTCTATCATCCCGGATTTGATCTTCAGTTGCATAGTGCTTTCGATATTGATGAGATTCCGGACAGAATCGATTGTCATCTTGTTGTTACCCGTTTTATCTATGATCTCGATCTTCTCCTGACCGGAAGAGTCATTCATCAGAATTATATGGCCTGCATTGGTATGGATCTCTATTTTTTCCTGGTGTGCTGTGCCGTCATCATTGAAGATGATCTCATGCCCGCTTCGGGATCTTATCATCCTTATATTGTTGTTTCCGTCACTATTTGTTTCCGGAGGGCTGTCCTCGCTATTCCACAGGGCGCCAAGGACATAAGGATAGTCAATATCGCCGTGGTCAAATGCAACTAATACCTCATCATCCACTTCGGGAAGAAAATATATACCTCTATCTTTCCCTGCCATAGGAGTTAAAACACGGGCCCATTGGCTCTCGTCATCTGCTG
>JBLIRS010000245.1:0-5807 GCA_049472415.1 bacterium
CTACCGCGAGACCTTATAAATAGGGATATCTATGAAATAAAGCACCTGGGGGTTATGTTTAAGACCGGTCTGGAAATAGGAAAAGATATCAGCATCTCTGATCTCAAATCCCAGGGATATAAAGCAATATTGATCTCTACAGGATTGCCCGTAAGCCGCAGCCTGTCACTTCCCTGTTTTGATATGAAAAATGTCTGGCCGGCCTTGCCTTTCTTACGGGATGTTAATCTCGGATTAAGGCAAATAGATAACGGAAAGAGCGTAATAGTTATAGGAGGCGGCAATGTCGCAATCGATGTGGCAAGATCCGCTCTGAGGGCAGGGGCATCCAAGGTAAAGCTTGTATGCCTTGAATCCCTTGAAGAGATGCCTGCCTTCCCCTGGGAGATACAGGAAGCAGAAGAAGAGGGTATCGAGTTAAACTGTTCATGGGGCCCGAAATGCATCAAGGCAAAAGAAGGCTCATCCTGTGCCCTGGAGACGGTTGCTGTCACGTCTGTCTTTGATGAAAAAGGTTTTTTTAATCCCACATTTTGTGATGACAAATCATCGGTTATCGAAGGTGATATTGTTATCATGGCCATTGGGCAAACAACGGATCTGTCTTTTTTAGACAATAATCATATAAAGCTTGTTCAGAAGGGAAAAATCATCATCGATCCTATCAGTTTGGCTACTTCGGAAGCCGGAATATTTGCCTGTGGTGAGGTGGCTACCGGTCCTGGAATGGCGGTGGAGGCAATGGCCAGTGGTCGTCAGGCAGCCCTTTCCATTCATCATTATTTGCAGGGCATACCTTTGACAAATATAGAGAAACCCGAATCACTGGTACAACTGGACGAAAAAGTGATTTCATCTATAAAAAGGCAGCCGCGTCAGTCAATGCCTTTATTGGATGTAAAAAAGAGGATAAAGAGTTTCGATTATATTGAAGCAGGCTACGATCAGGAAATGGCTTTGTATGAGGCAAGACGTTGCCTGACTTGCGGTGCCGGAGCAAGACGCATTGAAGAGAAATGTATTGATTGCCTGACATGTGTGCGTGTTTGTCCCTATGACGTGCCAATAGTTACTCCTCCTCCTGAAAATAACATAGAGATAAGGGAGGATCAATGCCAGGCATGTGGAATTTGCGTTGTGGAATGCCCAGCCCGGGCCATAGAGTTTAACTCGACATGCTTTGAAGAAATGGATAAGGAGATGGCTGAGGCGTTTGCTCATATGGAATTACAAGAGGGCAATCCTGCCATCGCTCTTTTTTATTGCTACTATGATACCGGCACTATGATTGCTTTGGAATCCGCTTTAAAAAAAGAGTTTCAATCAGGGGTTGTTTTGTTAAAGGTCCCCTGTGTAGCTAAATTAGGGGTTTGCTTTTTCCTCAAGACCTTTGAGATGGGTGCAAACGGCTTATTGATTATGGAGTGCAAGGATGATGATTGTAAATATTCACAGGCGGCTTTATGGTTAAAAAGACGTATAGAAATCACCAGTCAAATATTAAAAGAAATGAAACCTGATCGTGGGTTAATAAGGATGCTTAGTATCTCTGGTGGATTTCAAGAGGTTAAAAAGGAAATAGACACCTTTGCGCAGTATATAAAGATTAAGGGGTAATCCTATGATTAAAGGTGAGCAGAAGACAATAAACGAAATAGAAGATATGATCGCAGATTACAGGAAGATAATCATCTTGGGGTGTGGCACTTGTGTAACGATTTGTTTTGTCGGTGGTGAGAAGGAAGTGGCCAATCTGGCTTCAACCATTCGCCTGAGACAGCGCGAAAAAAAGGGTAATAAAATCATCGAGGAAATAACCATTAAGCGCCAATGCGAAAAGGAGTTTTTGATATCAATTGCTGAAAAAATCAAGGAAGCGGATGCAGTCCTTTCCCTGTCATGTTCTATTGGAGCTCAGGCCGTGGCAGAAAATTTTCCTACGGTTCCGGTATTTCCTGGAGTAAATACAACCTTCTTAGGGCTTATTGAAGAGCCTGGGAAATGGAATGAAGTATGCCTGGCCTGCGGGGATTGTATCATACATCTTACCGGTGGCATATGCCCATTAACCCGTTGCGCCAAGAGTCTGTTTAATGGCCCTTGTGGCGGGTCTGTTGATGGAAAATGCGAAATTTCTCCGGATATACCATGCGCCTGGCAGCAGATTCATGACCGTCTGGCTGCTCAAAACAGGCTCGATCTCCTGGATGTTTTTCATCCGCCACGTGATTGGCGCTCATTTGCTGCCTCCGGCCCAAGGCGCATAGTTAGAAAAGAATTATTGATCCCTGAGGAGGAAGAAGAAATTTCCTCCGGAGGATAATCTTTATGATATACGTCTGTCATCGCGCACTCTATAAGATTGCCATGGAGATAAACTCCAGCCTGGATCCCAATAAAGTCCTAAAGGCCATCGTACAGAAGATCACAGAGGTTATACAGGCAAGGGGTTCAGCCTTGATGCTGATTTCTCCAGATGGAAAAGGGCTTTTACATACCGTTAACTATGGCCTGGGTGAATGGTTTACAAAAAAAGAGGCTGCTCCTATTGACGCCATAACCGCAGAAGTCTTAAAAGGTGAACCGTTCTGGATACCTGATATGGCTAATGATTCAAGGATACATTATCCGGATGAGGCAAAAAAAGAAGGTATCACTTCCTTGTTTATATTGCCCTTCAGGCTAAAAAACGAGATTATTGGTGTAATAATGATCTATCTGTTAAATCCAAGGACTTTCTCCAATGAAGCTATAGAATTTTTGGATGCTGCTGCCAGCCTCGGCGCCATAGCCCTGGAAAAAGCCCGTCTTTATGAATCACAAGGCAGGGATTTAAAGAAACTGACCACACACATGAAAAAACTGGCGGAAGAAAAGAAACGATTCATGCACTTTTTCGGAATCGCGGCGCATGATCTGAAAGCGCCTTTAGAAGCCATTCAAAGTTATCTCTGGGTAATTCTCGGAGGTTATGCAGGAGAGCTAAATCCAAAACATCGCACCATGATAGATCGCAGCAGTAAGCGTATAGACAACCTGTTGGATCTTATCAGTGATCTTTTGGATGTAACCAGAGTCGGTGTAGGCAAGGTCTTCGATGAACTGGAGAACGTATCCCTGAATAAGGTTGTTAAAAACTGTCTGGACATGACAAGAGACCTTGCCAGAACCAAGGGTATTATACTGGTAATTGAAGTGCCGAAGAGCCTGCCCCGTATACGTAGTTCTTCACTCCGGCTCCAGCAGGTATTGTCTAATCTTTTAAGTAATGCTATAAAGTATAGTGATGATAAAACCAAGGTTACATTTAGGATCAAAGTAACCAAGAGACAGATAAGGTTCGAGGTGATCGATGAGGGTATAGGAATCCCCAAAAAGGATTTGCCAAACCTGTTTGAAGAGTTTTTTAGGGCAACTAATGTTGGGGGACAGACAGGTACAGGTTTAGGCCTGTATATAGTAAAAAGGATCATAGACGCCCATAAAGGAAAGATTTGGGTTGAGAGCCCTTGTAAGGAAACAGGTAAAGGCAGCAAATTTGCTTTCATTATACCATATACTATAAAATAAAAATACAAGTATATTTTACCTGTTTATAAAAGATTAAGTGCGGTTAGAACATCATTTAATTTTAAATAATATTTTTTTGTTTCATTTTTAACATGGAACAAGGGAGGCTTATTCATGAAAGCAGGTACTAATCTGGAAAAAATCTTGGAAAGCGGAGCATTTGCTATAACCGCAGAAGTAGGCCCCCCAAAGAGCTGCTCAGCTAAAGTAGTTGAGCGTAAAGGTGAATTGCTTAAAAATTATACGGATTCTCTGAATATAACCGATAATCAGACCGCAATTGCCAGGATGTCCAGTATGGCAGGATGCGTTATTCTTAAAAGCCTGGGCATTGATCCCATAATGCAGATTGTTTGTCGTGACAGGAATCGCATTGCCATTCAAAGCGATATCATGGGGGCGGTGGCGCTTGGCATTGGAAATTTTCTATGCCTTTCAGGTGATCATCAGAGGTTCGGAAACCATCCCACTGCCAAGAATGTTTTTGATTTGGATTCCATTCAGCTTATTTATACACTAAAGAAATTGAGAGATGAGCGAAAATTCCTTTGCGGAGAAGATATATCAGGGGAAGTCCCTCTTTACATTGGGGCCGCGGAAAATCCTTATGCCGATCCTTTTGAATTTAGAGTAAAAAGGCTTGCAAAAAAGATTCATGCGGGAGCTGACTTCATTCAGACACAGGCTATTTATGATGTACCAAAATTTCAGAGATGGATGGATATGGTAGTTGATAAGGGATTGCACGAGCAAACCCATATCCTTGCGGGCATTATTCCGATTAAATCAGTTGGTATGGCGAGATATATGCGCGATTATGTCTCAGGAGTAAGCATACCGGATGAAATCCTGAGCCGAATGGAGGATGCCAAAAATGCAAAGGAAGAGGGGCTTAATATCGTAATAGAGATAATAGACAAAATAAAGGAAATAGAAGGAGTACATGGTATACATATTATGGCTGTGGGCTGGGAAGATAGTGTTCCTATAATAATAGAGCGATCAGGCCTGTTGCCACGGCCTATGGTATAAGGAGATTTAAATGAAACACAGATATAAAATACTTGTAGTTGATGACGATCCTGATATACAAATTGCACTTACCACAATCCTGGAGGCCAAGGATTATGAAATATTGACGGCAAATAACGGTGTTGAAGGGTTGTCAATAGTGAAAGAGGAAAGGCCGGATTTGATTATCCTGGACCTTTTGATGCCCAGAATGGATGGATTCTCTGTGTGCAGGGAGCTTAAGGACCCACGATGGTCGAAATATTCCGATATCCCTATTCTTATTTTATCTTCAGTCAGAGAGGAACACAGCCGCCGGCGCTATGAACTGGAAACAGGTATGGAACTTGGGGTGAACGACTATGTAGAAAAGCCGATTAATCCCGAGATCCTTTTGAAACGTGTGGAAAAATTGCTTAAAAAAAAGTCTTAAGCATAATTAGCATGATAATTATATGAAAGGGGCTATTTGAATGAAAAGACAATCAAAAATTCTTCTGATCGATGATGATATTGATTTCGTTAATGCAACAAAGACTGTTCTGGAAAGCCGGAATTATAAAATAAGTGTGGCATGTAATGGTGACGAAGGTCTGAAAAAGGCAAGGGATGAAAAACCGGATCTTATTATCCTGGACATTATTATGCCGGTAAAAGACGGCTTTTCGGTTGCCGAACAATTAAAGAAAGACAAAGAACTCTCCGGGATACCTGTTGTGATGCTGACAAGTTTCGGTGAAAGAAAGGGAGAAACGACTCTTGCTGTTTCCCGGGGTATGAAGCTTGAAACAGAAGATTACATTGAAAAGCCGGCAAAGCCTGAAGCATTGCTAAAGGCGGTGGAAAGGCTTCTTAATAAATAATCCGATATCTCTTTTTCAAAAAAAGATATTTTTCTGCCCTATCCTTATAGTATTTAAAAATAATATCCTTTTCGTATAGTATTGGCAATATATTTTTTAAAAAATTGTTATATGTAAACTAACATTAGTTATTGACTAACAGCTTGAATGCTCATTAAAATCGAGTTGTTTGTTGGTATTGTTATAAAATATCTAACAATAATCCCTCCATATCTTAAAAAAATCATTCAGGAAAGATATATCCCTTTAATAAAAATACCTGAATCATATAAGGAATCCATTGTAAGACTTGACATGAAAGATGTTTAGAAAAGTGGCATATGATTTGCTTTAATAATATAAAAAAAATAAAAGGTAATTATG
>JBLIRS010000246.1:0-5795 GCA_049472415.1 bacterium
GCTGGCAAATCTCGGCAATGTCCCCGTCACCTGCAATCACCACCGCGTCAAAACCGGCCGCACGCACCTTTTCCATCAGCTCCTGTTGCGAAAGCGAGGATAAGGGCTGTCACTACTGCTATTCCTGTGGCAATCCATCTATTGGCAAGCAGGTCTTTTTTCATGTCAATGGCAAGCTCGGCAATGATATAACGCTGTATCCTTGTGGCAGTGTCCAGAGTTGTACCAGCAAATGAAGCGATAAATACCCCCATTATTACTATTCCGATTGATTTTGGGATGCCTATCGTAGCCATCATGTTTGCTGCACCTATTACTACGGCGCTTATCTTGGCCCCTAGACCTGAAGCTCCTGCCCAGTTACCGTAATGGGCGTTCCATGCGGCTGCCCCCTGAAGGATGGCTCCGTTTTTAGTAGTGTAGGCGAGGCTTAGACCTGCTCCGCATGCGATAATCACTAAAACCGAGAGTGAAGATTCCCATAGCATGGAGCCATAACCCACGAAAAGGGCATCCTTCTCACTAGAAATCTGTTTGGCGGAAGTCCCTGATGATACAAGTGAGTGAAAACCGGATATTGCGCCGCAGGCAATGATTATAAAAATGAAAGGCCACATGGGGGGCGCTCCTTCCGGGTGAGGGTTAAATGCGGGCGCCACCATTGGCAACTGTTTAAAGATGCCTGTTGCAAGGATACCGAGCACCAAAAGCCCCATGGCGATAAATAGCTCCCATGCGTTGATATAATCCCTTGGCTGAAGAAGGGTCGTTACCGGGATGGCAGAGGCTATATAGGCATAGATAAGAAGAATGATCGTCCAGACACCTGTAGGCGGCATGCCCAGAACTGCCGGCATTTTAAGGGGTATGAAATGACCCATTACAACCGTAATATACATAAGTATTATAGATAAAATGGTGTAATACACTACACTTCCCTGTTTTTTATAAATCATATAACCAAGGAAAATTGCTATAGGGATCTCGAACCATATAGGGAAGACAGACTGGGGATAAATAGAGAATATAATGGCTATCACCAGTCCAAAGACGGCAACCACTATGAGGAGCTCGAAGAATACGATAAGAAAGAAGAGGAGTCTGGTACGCCGGCTAATATATTTGCTGGTTATTTCAGCAATGGAATTGCCTTTGTTACGCAAAGAGATAACGAGGGAACCAAAATCATGCACCGCACCCATGGCGATTGATCCAAGGAATACCCAGAGAAACGCGGGCACCCATCCCCATATGATCCCTATGGCAGGGCCTACTATGGGACCTGTTCCGGCAATGGAGGTAAAATGATGGCCGAAGATAATCCCCATTCTGGTAGGCACATAATCGATGCCGTCTTTGAATTCATGGGAGGGAGTAAGGGCTTCTTCTTTTATTTTAAAGATCTTTTTTGAAAGAAAGCGGCCATATGTATGGTATACAATAATGTAACCTAAAAAAGAAAGGACCATCAGAAGCACTGAACCCATGATTGTTCCCCCTTAGCTTAAGAAAGCAATATAAATATGAAATATTTACGGTTCTTGATCTATGTAAAAATTAGCTTAGTGTTAATTTTTTACAGTTTTATGAATAAGAATGAATTAAAAGAATATGCAAATAATTATAAATAGGACAATTATGCTGTGTCAAGGTGTTTTTTGGGGCTCTGCCAAATCCTACGTTCCATTTCTTCCAGGAGCGGGAAGAGTGTTTTACTATCGAGGGCAGAGACACACACACCGCCATACCTTCTGCACACGGAATTAGCCATATCCATATCTACGCGATCAATTTTATTAAAACACAATAGAGTAGGTTTGTCCTGCAATTCCAGACCTTGGAGTATCCTGTTAACTGATTCTATATGTTCCTCAAAAAAGGGATTGCTTATATCAACAACGTGGAGAAGGAAATCAGCGTCTTCGAGCTCTTCAAGGGTGGCCTTGAATGCGCCTATAAGGGTTTTAGGCAGGGAGCGGATAAATCCAACTGTATCAGTGATAATGACCTCGCGTTCCCTTGGAAACCTGAGCCGCCTGGTTGCAGTATCCAGGGTTGCAAAGAGGAGGTCTTCTATGAATACGTTACTATTTGTAAGGGCGTTGAGAAGAGTGGATTTGCCAGCGTTTGTATATCCTATGATTGAACAGATGGGAAGGCCGGCCTTAATCCTCATGGACCGTTTTTGTCTTCTTTGCCGGCTTATTTCCATAAGCCTTTTCTCTAAATGGGATATCTTTTCTCTTATCCGCCTTCTGTCGATCTCAAGCTTGGTTTCCCCTGGGCCCCGGCCGCCTATCCCTCCCATCAGCCTGGACATTGCGGTTCCCTTCCCTTTCAATCTGGGCAGGGTGTATTTCAACTGTGCAAGCTCCACCTGCACCTTTCCATCAAGTGTATGTGCCCTGCGGGCGAATATATCCAGAATAAGCTGAGGTCTGTCTATCACTTTGAGCTCCGTCAGGGAACAGATATTCGTCCATTGATCGGGTGTGAGCTCCTGATCAAAGCAGATCAGACCTGCGCCTAGTTGGAGTGCCCGGATGGCCATCTCTTTTACCTTTCCTGAACCCATGAGATATTTGGGATTAAATTCCTGGACCTTCTGAATGATTACATCCAATACCTGGATGTGGGCGGTCCTTGCCAGTTCCTTTAGCTCTGTAATGGATTCCTCTGCCTCCAGCCTCGATCCGGTGACCACGCTGATAAGAATGGCTTTTTCTTCCTTGTCTCCGAGATCCCTTGCCTTTGGCCGGGTGCGCGAAATCTCTTCTTCCAGCGCACTGATAAAATGTGAAAAATCCATTTTTGATTGATAAAACTGAACCGGAGGGAGAACCTCGTAGATTTTTCCATCTATGTTAGGGGGAAGGAGATGCGCCATAAAGAGCTGGCCCGGAAGCCCATCCGGACCAACCTCGAGAGCCGAAATAATATCAAAACGCAGAAGGGCGAGGTCTGTCAGATCCTGTTTGCTGAGACCTTTTGAATTAAGGTGGGTATGGATAAAACGTATTCCGCGAAGCCGGTTGCTTCCTATGCGGTATGCCTTTAATTCGGGCAGGTTGATATCCTTTGAACTGCCGACCACAACGTATGGTATCGAACCTTTTCGGTCAATAAAAACCCCGATTTGGCGCCCGGTTTCCAACGAAATCTCGGTTATATATCTGGCTAATTCCGGAGTTATTACATTTTCCGGTGGAATGCGGCGACGATAGATCCGTTCAATTTTTTTGATTTGGCTTTTTTTAAGCCCGGTCAGATCACCGTAAGGTTTATGAATATGTCCTCCTTTGCCCTAAGACGTTGTGGTGGCGGATTCCATGCCATAGGTTTTTATGGCAGTTAGTTCTGAGTTAGCGGACTCAATATCATTTCTATTATTTATATATATTCTATTAATAGAATAGCATATTAAGGGGAAAATCCTCAAATTTTGAAACGCCAAAAGTGCTTTGAGAAGTGCATAAAAAAAGTGCTTAAAAGGAGTGCGCTAAAGTGCTTAAAGAAAGTGCCCTAAAGTGCCTAAAGTGTCAAGTGCTTAAAGTTAGAGTGTCTAATGTTAGAAAAATGCCTAAAGTTAGAAGAGTGGTTAAAGTTAGAAAAAAAGATTCCTGGTTTATAGATTACACAGAAGTTAGAGGTGCCTGAGGTTTAAAAAAGTATCTGTTGCGTTTGAAATATTAATTGTTTGAATCTTGAAAAGATGGTAATTGGGTAATTGGAATGAACCAAAATTTAATGAGTATCTAAATAACTATTCAGGCATGGTGATTCAACCATTTACAACGGCCTTCCTTCAATGTACAATAAGTCAAATTAAAAAAAAAAATAATTTGGGTTGGCTGTGGTATTGACACAAAATATATCTATATGTTATTTTCTTCTGGATAATAATCTTAAAATAAAAACAATAAAAAAGGGTGAAGAGTTATGAGACTTAAAGAGGCTTTTTTATTCAGAGATTTCAGTAATGAACAAATAGAAAAACTGAAGAGGATAACAGTACCGGCCTCTTATACTTCACGGGAGATAATCATTAAATATAATGATGAAAGCAATGAATTTTATATCCTTGAAGAGGGCAAGGTACAGGTTGAGGTTCCTGTGGAAGAAGGTAAAAATATTATCTCCCTGTTACGACCTGTTGCCATCTTTGGAGAGGTGGGATTATTAGATGAGGCCCACAGGTCCGCATCTGTTGTTGCCACTGAGCCTTGCAAGATACTTGTTATTAAAAACAGTGATTTTTTGGCATTGCTGGAAGAAGATAAGGATATGGGACACAAATTCTATCGTTCATTGTGTCAGATTTTATATAAACGCATGTGTAAAACCACTTCGCAACTCACCTTTTTCAAAATCGCCTACCGGTTAATGAATGATTAGATAATTAGGATAATTAGTAATTAGGTAATTAGGGGACGGTGTTAGTTTATTAGTTTAACTATATTTTACTCTATATATACCTATACATAAACAATCTGTTAGTAAATCATTCCTTTTATTAATGCCAATATCTTCCTTTATAAAGTCTCCTTGATTCGTCTGTTTTTGTCCGAATTTTCTAATACCTCATCAATCTCTTGGCATTCCCTTTTTTGATATCCCATAATTGCCGAATGCCCTGTCCAGGGATAGTGATCCAGGTGATCTAAATTTTTAACCAATTGAGCCCTTAAAGGATTTAAAATTAACATAGCGAATAAGTTTAATAAATAGGGATCTTCCTAACACAAGATCGATTTGTAACGATTTTGATATAAATAACCGTGACGATCATACCATTTATTAAAATAAATAGCATAATCTGTTAATAATTTTCTATTTAATGAATTTAAAGAGTCTTTTTGATACAGATTAATAAATAAAATGATTAGGGGGCAAGACCCAACCTAGACATTGAGAACCGGTTTCTTTGAAACATAGGGATAAGAGGCTTATAAATTCGTTACGGTCATAATTATTTCTAAATATATTTTTGGATTCCAGTCCCGTTGTAATTACATTATAAATAAACCCGGCAGGTTTAATCTTTTTTGGCTTGGCATGAGTTTAACTCAGCATAAAATTAAATGCTTTAAGGTCCCAATTACTAAAGTTTAAACTAATAAACTAACTCCGTCCCCTTATCGCCGTCCAAATGGTTTTTCACCATAAAAGGCACCAATGATATCGGTTAATCCGACTGCAAATATGAAGGCTCCTTCATATATAACTAAAACACTTGCAGCAGCACCTAGCCCACCTGTACTAAATGCTACCCCATATGCTACACCAAAAGATACAAGACCAATCGATATTTCAAGAACTCCATATCCAAATGTCTTCCATTCAAATAGTCCATATGGGTCTATCCAATTTATTGGATCATTTTGGATATATCCATAAAGATCTATGTTTTTATTGACTAAAACAATTAAATCCTTGGCCGTCCATCTCCCTGTGTCGGGATCATAGTCACGGAAGCCAAACCTCACAAGACCTATATCTTTATCATGCAGTCCGCCGGCAAAGCCGAAAGGCACAGCGAATTCCGGATTGCTGTCGGAAATTATATTCCCAAAGGAATCGTAATCGATTCTTTTTACCTGTCGCTTATTAAAATAGAATGGATTGATCTTAGAATAAAATGAAATGCTTTATAGATTTAAACTAATAAACTAACTCCGTCCCCTTATCCCTTTATCACCGTTCTCAATTTTAAATATTTTAAAACTCACATTTTTGCAGATTGGGAGATTTTTCCTTAATCAATTGAACAAGTTCTTTGTAATTATTCATACTTT
>JBLIRS010000247.1:0-5789 GCA_049472415.1 bacterium
TCAAAGATGTAGATGAAATATCAACATCAGTAGATGATAATGCACTATATTGTGAAAATGAAGAACCTGTTAAATCAGCATTTACAAATACACGAATTTCAACTGGATCCCCTTCAACAATTGCTTCTATATCACCGATTTTGGAGTAGGAGTGTTCTATCGCATTATTTAAAAGCTCTGTAAACGCATACCTAACTATATCAAGGACATTCTCTCTGAGATACCTTTTTAAGTTTAAAAATAATTCAAGCTCATTAAATATACTGTCTTCTTCAAGACCTTTTAAAATATAACTTTTTCCAAGTCTTTTCTCAGGTATTGTCTTACCTGCAATTTTATACACCGATCCTCTTGTGACACCTTCTTTTATTATTTCACCATTCCCGATAAGGGCCTTAAGATGTTTATTTACTGCTTGCCTCGAGATACCAAGGAAGTCGGCTATCTCCTTACCAGAGGCAGCCTTTTTTCCCTTCAAATATTTTAGAACCTTATCTATAGTGCCCATGAAATTAATTATATTTATTGTCAACTAATTGTCAACTGTTTTTAAATTTTATTGTAAATTATTTCGATAAAAAACCCTAAAATCAGAAAGTAAGACCACAGATCGACATACAGCCAATGATCATGACAATCAAATCAATTATTACGTGGCTGATCCAGCAGGCGACAATACTGACCTTTCTGCGTCTTAAATCAGCCCAGAGCGCTCCGCCGATACCCGTCCCAAGGGCAAAGAGAAGGGCGAAACCCATGGGGAAATAAACGGTAATAATAACCAGATGATGAAAGGTAAAAAAGAACCCGTTTATGATAACAGCGGCCCCTGGATTCGTTAGCTCCGTATAAACGGGATAAAGAAAGGAGCGCCAGTAATACTCTTCAACCGCACTATTTATTATGGAAAGCATAAGTATTACAAGCGGCCATATGTTTATAAGCCCGAGAGAACTCAATCTTTCTATTAGACCCACATCAGGCACACGTCCCTGAAGCAACAAATAATAAAGGGCTAAAACAGGCAGCCCGATCAGAAAACCATGCGGAAACCCAATCCACCATTTCTTATCCTTTAATCCGGCAAGATCCAAAATTTCATTGAGCTGATATCCTGACCCCCGCCACCATACAATGGGTATCCCGATCATGATCAGTTTTCCAAGCGGATAAGAGATTCTATGGACAACCTGCCACCTCAAGGCTACAAGCGTTAAAATAGCTGGGTAAACCGTTACCAGGATAAGCACAAGAAAAAACAATTGGGTATTCAATAATGAACTGAATGATGAATTTTTACTCATTGATTAATATCCATCAAAATAATTCCTTTGATTTATTATTACAATTCACTTAAAATATTATATCAATTATATGTCAATTTTAAATCACAAGAAAGAAAGGTAAAGGGGCCATATATGAGCATAACCGACTCCACTCCCTCGCTGGATTTTATCCGGGCCATTATAGCCGAAGACCTGAAGAGAAACAAAAACAATGGCAGGGTTCACACACGATTTCCACCGGAACCGAACGGGTATCTTCACATCGGACACGCAAAGTCCATATGCCTCAATTTCGGTATCGCATCCGAGCATGAGGGGGGCCTTTGCAATCTCAGATTTGATGATACAAATCCAAGCAAGGAGGACGTGGAGTATGTGGAATCAATAATGGAAGATGTCCGCTGGCTGGGATTCGATTGGGACGACCGTCTGTTTTATGCCTCTGACTATTTCGAACAGCTATATCAATATGCCATCCGGCTAATCGAGGACGAAAAGGCATATGTGTGCGACTTGAGTTCTGACCAAATCAGGGAATACCGCGGAACCCTTACCGAACCAGGCATAGAGAGTCCCTATCGAAACCGACCTAAGGAAGAAAACCTGGCCCTGTTCAAACGCATGCGCGCGGGAGAGTTCGAGGATGGCTCCCGTGTGCTGAGGGCGAAGATAGATATGGCATCCCCGAATGTCAATATGCGTGATCCGGTCATGTACCGCATCCTTCATGCCGAACATCACAGGACAGGTAACAAATGGTGCATCTATCCCATGTATGACTTTACACATTGCCTTTCGGATTCCATCGAAGGGATCACCCACTCTATCTGCACCCTGGAATTTGAAAACAACAGGCCATTGTATGACTGGTTCCTCGACCAGTTGAATGTGAAATGCCATCCTCAGCAGATTGAATTCGCAAGGCTCAATCTCAGCCATACGGTGTTGAGCAAGAGAAAGCTCCTGGAATTGGTGGAGGGGGAATACGTCACCGGATGGAATGATCCGCGAATGCCCACAATAGCGGGTTTGCGGCGGCGAGGATATACACCGGAGTCCATAAGAAGCTTTTGTGATCGCATTGGTGTGGCAAAAAGGGACAGTCTAGTGGATATCGCGCTGCTCGAATATTACATCCGGGAGGACCTGAATCAAAATGCCCCAAGGGTTATGGCTGTATTAAATCCTCTCAAAGTGGTTATAAACAACTATCCCGAAGGCCGGGTGGAAGAGCTGGATGCTTTAAATAATCCTGAAGACCCGGAGGCAGGGACACACAAAATCCCATTTTCCCGCGAGATATATATCGAACAGGAGGATTTCCGGGAGGACCCCCCGAAAAAGTTTTTTCGTCTGGCGCCCGGACATGAAGTCCGTTTAAAACATGCATATATTATAAAATGCGAACGGGTGGTCAAGGATGAAAAATCCGGCGAGGTTGTGGAGCTTCACTGCACCTATGATCCGGACACCCGAAGCGGCTCATCTTCCGAAGGGCGGAAGGTAAAAGGGACACTGCACTGGGTTTCAGCGGCCCACTCCATAGAGGCCGAAGTCCGACTATACGACCATCTCTTTTTAATGGCAAATCCTGCAGAGGAAAGGGATGGCACTGATTTCAAGGGTTATCTTAATCCGGATTCGTTGATCACATTGAAGTCCTGCCGAATTGAGCCTTGCCTGGCAGGTGCCGCGCCGGGAAGCCGTTACCAGTTCCTGAGGCAGGGATATTTCTGCGTGGATTCCGTAGAGTCTTCCGAAAAAAGACTTGTATTCAATAGAACGGTAACATTACGGGACACGTGGGCCAAGATTGAAAAGGCACAGAAGGAGGGAAAACAGTAAACATGAAAAAGGCCTGGTTTTGGGTCCTGGGGATTCTCGGGGCGATTATTCTTTTCTTGTTGATTATAGTCGTAATGGTGGTCGGTCAGTATAACAAAATGGTCACTATGCGTGAAAATATCGATGGGGCCTGGGCGCAGGTTGATAATCAACTCCAGAGGAGAAACGATTTGATTCCCAACCTGTCAAGAAGCGTCAAGGGATATATGGAACATGAGAAAGAAATCTTCACAAATATCGCCAATGCCCGTGCGAAATTGGCAGGGGCACAAAGCATTCCGGACAAGATTGAGGCTGCCCGGCAGATGGATACGGTCCTGGGGCGGCTCCTTGTCATTATGGAAAACTATCCGGTCCTCAAAGCAGACGCTACGGTTGCACGTCTTATGGATGAGCTTGCAGGCACGGAAAACCGGATCGCTGTGGAGCGCCGCAGATACAACGAGACGGTCAAATCATACAATACTACCATTCTTCGCTTTCCCGCAAGGATATTTGCGTCTGTATTCGGATTTGAAAAAGGCACCTATTACGAGATAGAAGAGGCGGCCAGAAAGGTTCCGGAGGTCAATCTTTAATGTGTTTTTAAAATCAAAATTTATACTCGACCAGGATATTATTATACCTATATAGCCGCAATATAATGGAACCGTGAGGATCGCCAGGATACATTTTCCGATACTCATCCTTAAGAGGTGAAAGATCAAAGTATAATGTTTCGCTTATCACCGCGTCACAGGGATCATCATTGGCATTGTGCGACAGGAGGATATTGGCCTGGACCGGGTAGGATTCCAGGAAATAGCTCCACGCTGCGAGCTTGAATTCATGCTCCCTGCAGCCTCCGCCATATGAAACCTTTATCTGTAGTCTATCACATGCTATATTTATGTGTTCGATATTACAGTGATCCAGGTCCCAATCTTCAGGATCGGAGCCATTGGCCAGGATAATCGGATCACCATCTGCAATTTCAGCATCAACATGAAACCGGGCCTGTCCTGTAATATTGCTGAAGAATATCCAGTATCCCTTTCCGGGATCGAGATTACCTAACGAAGGAATACGTTTATACCCGCTTCCCGCCAAATAGTAGTAGATTACACCTATGTTGCCGGTGTCTATCGTGAAATGAGCCGGATACGAACACCCTCCGATCATATACCATCCATTCTGATCCAGCGGAAGGGTATACTCACAGACTGGCTGGCCGATGAGAGCAAAGGATTGCTCCTCATAGAAAAGTATCCAGTATCCCTTTCCGATTTCCAATGCCTCATCATTTCCCATACGAATATATCCGGCACCCTTTTCAAATCCGTATATCACCTTTGCGTCAGGGAAAATATCCGAAACCGACAGGCTTTTTGGTTTAACCGGCAGAGAGATCATACTCCATCCCGCGGGAAGCTCCATCCGGACCTCTGTCATATAACCGCCGGGTACGGATAGAGGATCCAGGGGATCTGATCCTGCCTCATATTCCTCCTTATTAGTAAAGCCGTCATTATCCGGATCTTCATCCCCGTCATGGATACCATCCCCATCGGTATCCATAAGCAGAGGATTCGTATGTGTCCTTTCCTGCTCAAATATATCCGGCAGGCCGTCATTATCGTCATCCGGATCACAGGCATCCCCCAGCCCATCACCATCCGTATCAATCTGTAGAGCGTTTTCAATATCAGGGCAGTTATCCACATCCCCGCAGACCCCGTCGTCATCAATATCGTTATCAGGATCATCGGGACACTCATCACAAATATCCCCTGATCCATCATTGTCATTATCCTTTTGATCCGGATTATACATTTCAGGACAATTATCAACGTCATCCTCTATGCCGTCACCATCTGCATCCCCCTCTTCTATAAAGATTTCCTTGTAAAGAAGTGTCTTTCCCATATAGTTTACAAGCTCAACCTGATATGCGCCTGAAGAAAATGGTCCGGCTTTGCCGCTTATAGGGAAATAACACATACAATCACACTGTGCCTCTCCGTCTCTGACCTTTTCCGTAAAGATCACATGGCTCCCGCTAACCAGTATTGTCATTCTTATAAATTCGGGACAGCATTGCCAGTAAACCTGGTCGCTGACTACGAGAGTATTCCCCTTAAGGATTACATCCGGTTTAACCCCGGGCGGCTGAGTACCACAGTATTCCACCTTATAGTCAAGGCGAATCTGGGATGAATTGTCCTGTGGGACATTAATTTCAGTATCCGCAATCTCTCCTATGACATCCTTTGTGAATGGGCCGAACATGGCAGACGCATGGATAGAGACAACCCTCTGCCCTTTTCCCTCCGAATCAGATTCCTCGGTAACAGCGAAGGGATATTGGGTCTTGTCCAGAAAAAGCCTTGCCATATCATATTTTACAGGCATCGAGATATCCAGAAAGGCCACCGCCTCTTTTTGATAGGTACTGAAATATTTACCGGTCCCTAAGGCATAAAAATAAAGGTATCCATCATTTTTCTTTAAAAGATTATGCTGGTACCGGACACGCAGGAGCGCCCTTGGAGGGAATGCCCTGACCCAGGCAATCATGGGGATATTGGGCCATTCGGTTAATATAGTGGGGTAAAGTTCACAAATGCTGAACCATTCCATCATTTCCATGGATATACTCAGATCAGGAGGAGAGAAAGG
>JBLIRS010000248.1:0-5767 GCA_049472415.1 bacterium
AAATATCGAATGTAAAGTTATCGATATCGTCAAAAAGCACAATATCGTTGTCCTCGAAGGCGTCGCTGCGTACTTTGATAGTTCACGAAAAGAGAAGCGAACCATTCACGCAATTGGTGATGGCACCTTCGTGGTGGATGGGCGCAAGTTGGATCGAAGGAAAATGATGCGGTCGAAGATTCCAGATGGTATCTAATTCATTCAAAAAATTCATGAATTTTAAATCGAATAATAGACTAGCTTCTAATAATAAAGGATTTGAGTTTACCTCTCCAAAACTAAAGCTCCGGTTGTGCCATCAAAGTTAATGGAATGTACCAATACCGCGTTGATCTTTTTTTCATTAAATACATCTTGAGCAAAACCAGAGTTATCCTCTTGGGGTCCATATCCGAAACCTTTCCCCAGGGGAATTGCATCATGATTCAAAGCCAGCAAGGCTGCAACAGCCTGCATGAGCGATCCGGTGGCAAAGCATTCTCCTGTCAGCGGCTTCAGGGTGTTTACAGTGATCTTTTCAAGCTCTGATCCGAACGCGGCGCGAAATATCTCGAACCCTTTATTATGCCCTTCATTATCCAATGAATTAAAACCGGTCAATATATAGTCGATCTTTTTTTGATTTTTCTGATCCTTCTGTAACATGTTACGAATGATTGCCGCAGCCTCCCTTATTGCCGATTCCGCTCTAAATCCCCCGGTCCTTCTGGTAAAATCCTTTTGAATTGTCTTATTGTAACCGCAATCCGCGGATTGAACCCTCCCATAGATATTAGCATTTCTCTTCAAAGCAGAATCACGGGATTCCAAAACGATCGCCGCTGCACCCTCGCCGAGGATAAATTTATCCGGACAATGGCCGAAGCCGCGCATGTACCTCCTCCCTTCGAGGGACTCCGGTCCTGTCATTCCCATCTGAGAATAGGCTGTTGACATTATAGGATCGTACTCCTCGCTTCCCACAACCAGGACCAGATCCAAAAGGCCTGTCTCTATAAGGTCTTTTGCAAACGCCAACACATCGATTCCACCTGTGGTTCCTGATACAATGGTATTTCCGAAATGACGTATCCTGAAATATTTACAAATCTCGCCCAGTGGAGTATTAAAGAGGGAATTGCTGAACAGGCTGGGGCTTCCCAGTTGTACCCCTTCCTGAACAAGGCCCTGATGAAACCTCCTGGAAAAAGATATGGCGCCATGTGTTGTGCAAAATACCACACCGGTCTTTTTGTATTTTTTCAGGTCTGTGATTTCAATACCGGCATCCTGAAGGGCCAGATGTGAGACAACCAGTGCGAATTGAGTAACTTTATCCATTCTTCGCACGGATAAATCAGGCATATATCTCCCCGGTTCGAATTGCCTCACCAGCCGGACATTTTTCTCAACCTGAATATGCCCCAGGGGCACTTCTTTGATGGCATCCCAAAATTCCTCCTTGCCGATACCTATTGAGGAAATAATACCCAAACCAGAAACAACTATATCCATCAAGGTTATGTTCCTTTTTTCTCTATGGATTTTAAGACAATAGAGGCATTCATCCCTCCAAATCCAAAGGAGTTGCTCATGCCTATCCGTATGTCTTTCCAGAGGGAGTTTTCAGTAACGACATAGAGCTGACAATCCGGATCAGGGTTTTCGTAGTTCAGGTTAACCGGCAGGATTTTATGCTGTAATGCCAAGAGGGTAATAATTGCCTCGACCGCGCCGGCCCCGCCGAGCAGGTGACCGATCATTGGCTTAATGGAGCTTACGGGTATATCTATCGCAGATTCCCCGAAAAAATTATTGATGGCAGTGGCCTCCATCTTGTCATTTATCAATGTTCCTGTGCCATGGGCGTTAATATATTGAATCTGGGATGGTTTTAGTCCCGCGTCCTCAACAGCCTTCGACATTGCCCCAACCGCCCCTTTTCCGGATGGATCCGGTTGAGTAATGTGATACGCATCATTGGATTCGCCATATCCGATAATTTCTCCTAAAAACTCATCCCCTCCCCTTTTAATAAAATTTTCTTCACTTTCCAGTATCATTATACCCGCGCCCTCTCCCAAAATGAGTCCATCCCTTTGTTTATCAAAGGGGCGGCACTTATCCCTGGCTAAAAGCCTGAGCGAATTAAATCCCCCCAAAACATAAGGAGATAAAACATCATACCCCCCCGCGGCCACAAAACCGGCCTTGCCGTATTTAATCAATTGATAGCCATAGCCTATGGCATTCGTACCCGAGGCACAGGCATTGGATATGGTAAGGACCTTCGCGGAATCAAAAAACCTTTCCGCCAGATGCATGCCCTGGCTATAGGCCAGATAATCCAGAAGCCATGATGGCCTTGCCCTTTTTGTTCCTTCATTTATTATCTTTTTATTATATTTTTCCCCGCAACGGATACCCCCCAGGCTGGTCCCCAAAATCAAATATCCCTTTTCCATCCGGTCCTCAAGAAGACCTGCCTGAGTAAAGGCCTCCTGAGCGGCAATAAGCAACAAAATGGAAGAGATGTCCATCCTGCGGGATACATCCCTTAAAAGGCAGGCAGGGATATCGGAGATTAATCCACCCCAGAATCCGGCATCTTCGGGTATTTCATGGTTTGAAATCTTCACCAAACCGGATTTGCCCGTCCGGATATTAGACCAATTCTCCTCCACTCCGACGCCAAGTGAAGTTATCAACCCCATTCCACTGACTATTATTCTGTGATTCATTAAGTTATCTCATAATTAGAAAATAGTACCATACCCCATCAAAATCCCGGTGAGATCTTGATAAGAATTGCAAAATGCAAATTGCAAATTTTAAAATGCAAAATAATGAATTCCTTAAACTTTCATTTTTCATTTTGAATTTTGAAATTTTCATTAACCACTCTAAAACCAGAAGGTTTTGAGCAGTTACTAAGGGCCTTCATTACCAAACATAAACCTCAGGGCATCCTGCATCGCTATATTCTTTCTCACAACGTCTCCCGGTATCTTGAGGGCATGGTCTTCTGGATGATCAGAGGCCTCATCCTGCCATATAAAAAAATTTACAACCCTGTTTTCTTCCTGGTCAACAACCTCGGACTGTTCAAGAGAAAGATCGGATATCCTGAACCATAGCCTGATCAATCTGATATATTTGCTCAGATATTTATTACCCGGGCTTAAACTGAGTATATAATGTCCTTGGTCTTTTATCATTTCAAAAAGATAATCCCTTTTCAGCTCTGAATAATCCAGATAAAAGCCCAGGCCAAATTGATTTATGAACTGGTATATGTATTTCTGGTAAGGTATTTTCAACTCGAACAATTCCTTCGAGTCCGGATAATACATCTTTATACAGTCACCTTCGATCAATAATACATTTTTAGGAGGTGTATAAACATCCCATGTAATTTGTTTATCTTTCAGATATCTTAAGGTACCTTCACTTTTTATGGGTACGGTCATAAGTGATGAATACTTGATCTGATACACCCTTGCGGAGACATTGGTAAGCTTTTTCTGGTTTTCTGTAAGTGTGCTTATAATCTCTTCTATGGCGGAATAATCGAGATGGGTGTATTTTTCTCCCACTTTCAGGCAGTGTTGTTCTTCATCACTTCTGACATATCCGGGAAAGAATAGAATCAGTGTCAATAGCATAAGCATCATTATGGTAAAAAGGTTTAAGATCCTTATTTTCATATCAAATTCTCAAGCCTTTCTTTGTATACGTCCTTAAACGTAGAAAAGGAAAATCTCTGAAAAAGTCCGATCAATTTATCTCTGGTGCTATGGATATTAAAATAATGGATTATCTTTTTTATCAAAGGCAAATGTACCCTTGGCGGGTCTTTATCCAGCTCCCATGGGTGCAGATATATTATAGCCGGAAATCCCTTACGGTTCCAACACGAAACCACATGCGCGATAAAAGAAAAGGGGAAAAGGCGCAAAGGGAAGCCCCCTGTTGCAGGGATAGGCTCGCCTAAAAATGACATTGTTGAAACGGGAAACTCCCAGAGCGTGCCGTTTTTTGTCTTGTACGGAAAGGGAAATCTCCCTAAACGTCTGCCTCCGAGGAAGATAAAAGGGCATACGCTCGAGTCGTATTTAATTCCCAGCTCAGCCAGAATATCCAGGGCCCAGAGTGTTTCAGGCCATACTGACCATTCGGGGGCCCTAAATCCCAGAATCCTTTTACCGGTAATGGACTCCAATATACCGGCCGATCTCATGGTATCTTCCCGAAATGCCGCTTTGCTCATTTCATAAATCCTGTTATGGGCATAACCGTGTGAGGCGATTTCATGCCCCCCTTCATCGATCCTTTTTATCAATTGCGGATATTTTTCCGCAATGCAGCCAAGCACGAAAAAAGTCGCCTTAAACCTATACTCGGATAATAGATCAAGAATAGAATCCATATTCCCGCTTAACCTTGACTCAAAACCTTCCCTTTTTTTCAAAGGAAGATAATGCTCAACACCACAGATATGGTACCATTCTTCTACATCTATTGATAAAATATTTATCATTGTCATATGACTTTTTTCTTTCCGGGGATATCCATAAAAAATTATTAATATATTATATATTATGAGATCATAAAAAGATTCTGTAATATTTATTGACAAAATCTTCCAGAAGGGAGCGCATTGGAAAAATAATCCCTAAGATTCCCATAAAAAGAAGCCTGGGCAACTGAAGATAGGCGATGATCAATAGTTCTTTTTTTTGCCACTTCGATCTTTTCATTATTCTTTGAAATAACCCGGGATAGAGCCTTTTAAGATGCTGCCAGAAAAAAAGAACCGGCTGAAGACACAAGGACACAAAAAAAAGAGACAAAAAAAAGAATGTGCTGAACAACGGCAGGGCAAATCCATAATGAGCCGACCGTGGACGCTTTCGTATATTTAATCTGTAAGCGATTAAATCAATACATCTTTTTACCTCAAAATAAAGGATATATAAGGTCACATACATGGCTATCTGATAAATATCCCTGAAGGGCCTGAAATGAGAGAAATATCCATTTTTATCCGGATAAATCACCTTGACCGGAATAGATTGAAATCTATGGCCATACGCACCCGCCTTGATCAGGAACTCTGTCTCGCAGGTAAAGCCGCCGGTCCGCAAGTCTATCTGCCGAATGAACGATAGAGGATACAATCTGTAGCCGCATTGGGTGTCTTCTATATACTGACCCGCCGCATAACTGATGAAGAAATTTGCCACCTTTATGGCTAAAGCCCGGCTGAGAGGGATTAAACCGGCCTGATGCATTCTCGACCCTATCTGCATCTTACCCGATAAATTAAAGGAAGATATGAATTCTGGGATCTCGTCAGGATCATGCTGTCCATCTGCGTCAAGGGTTATCACGGCCCTATATTTGAATTTGCCGGCATATCTGAAACCTGTTTTCAAGGCATCCCCTTTCCCCTTGCGCCTTGAATGCCTGAGTATAATAATCCCCTTATCTTTGATTATCTCATAAGTCCGGTCAGTGGAGCCATCTTCAACAATAATAATATCAACGGGATACTTCTTTACCTCATCGATAAGATTTCCGATTGTTTTATCCGCGTTGTAAGCCGGAATCAAAACACATATTTCATTTACCTTTTTATTGAGATTTCCCATTCCGTTTGATTATATCTAAATATTTTAACTAACTGAAATAAATAAGAATAATATATTATCACAATAAATTTTTCAATAAATTTTAAAATTATTATCAAAGAATCCGAATGCTGCTAAATTTTATTACTATTTTA